>DATHQY010000104.1:0-6662 GCA_035482215.1 Polyangiaceae bacterium
CGCGGCGACGTAGCTCCACCCCTCGTCGGTCCAGACATACGTGATGTCGGTGACCCAGCGTTCGTTGGGGCGGGTTGCGGTGAAGTCTCGTGCCACCTGATTGGGAGCCACGTCGTGCCCCTTCAGCGCGTTCGCAGCAACGACCTTGCCGTTGCCCTTGCCCTTCTTCTTCGCCATCTCCTCTCGTTTGTACCAGCTCCGAAGCGATACCACCGAGACACCAAGACCCTCGGCGACCTTCCCCACGGATTGATCGCTTCGCTTCAGATGAGCGACCGCGTCGGCTTTGAATTCTTCTGTGTAGGTGGGACGGACACGCATGGACGCGTGTCAACGAAAGCGAGGGAGGCTCAAAGAGTTTTAAATCCCCTTTCTTCCTCCTTCTCTCCTTTCCTCCCTGTTTCTCTCACTTCCGGCCTCAGGGGACTTTGTCGGAGACGACGCCGTGCGACGTCGCGTTGGCGCACCCGAGCTCGACGCCCGTCGGTCCGTCCGCGGTCTTGACGATCTTGAATTCGACGCGGCGGTTCTGCTCCCATGCCGCTTCGTTGTGCCCGGGATCGAGCGGGCAGTATTCGCCGTAGCCTTTGCTTCGCAAGCGGTCCTTGTCGATCCCGCGGTCGATGAGCGCACGCACGACCGAGTTCACGCGGTCCTGGGTGAGCTTCAAGTTGTACTGGTCGTTGCCTCGCTCGTCGGCATGGCCCTCGATTTCGAGCAATGCGAACTCCGGATGGTGCGCGAGCGTGATTCCCACGGCATCGAGAATCTTGTTCGACGCGGGCAGGATTTCGGCCGAGTTGTACGCGAACTGGATCTTGTCGAGGATGACGACGTTGTTGTCCGAGATGATGACGCGCCCCTTGTCCGGGCACCCGTCCTCGTCCTCGAATCCGTTGTACGTCTCGGGATCGTTCGGGCACTTGTCCTTCACGTCGGGGATGCCGTCGTGATCGTTGTCTGGGTCCGGGCACCCGTCCTGGTCCTGGAAGCCGTCCTTGTCTTCCGGATCGTTCGGGCACTTGTCGAGCTTGTCCGGAATTCCGTCCTGATCGTTATCCGGATCCGGGCACCCATCCTGATCCTGGAAGCCGTCGCGATCCTCGGGCTCGTCAGGGCACTTGTCCTTCGAATCGGGGATGCCGTCGCCGTCGCGATCCCCGTCGGATCCCTCGGGGCAGCCGTCCTCGTCCTGATCGCCGTCGCGGTCTTCGGGGATGTTCGGGCAGCGATCGTTCACGTCGGGGATGCCGTCGTTGTCGTTGTCCGGGTCCGGGCAGCCGTCTTCGTCCTTGAAGCCGTCGAAGTCCTCCGGATCGTCCGGGCACTGATCGACGTCGTCTTTGATCCCGTCGCCGTCACGATCGCCGATCGAAGGCTCGAAGACGAAGCCGATGACCACGCGCTCGTCGGCCGCTTCGAAGCCGTTCGTGTAACGCGCGCCGCCGCCGATCATGAAGTACGAGTTGCGCTCGACGAAGAGCTTCAGGCCCCCCAGCGCCTCGTTGCTCGGCTTCACGCCGGAGTCGACTCCGTCGGCCAAGAGGTACGTCCCGTATGTCTCGCCGACGATGTCGACGGTCGGAATCACGCGCCAGCTCACGCCGCCGCCATACGTGAAGAGGTTGCCGTCGGCGAACTTGCCGTTGCGGAGCGGCAGCAACGTCGACGACGCGTCGTGCCCGCGGAAGCCGCCGTTGATGGCGAGGCGGAGCTCGCCGCGCGGTCCGAAACGCCGCTCGGCGATGAGCATCGGCCAATAGAAGAAGCCCGGGTCCGCCGCGGCGTTTGCCGCCGCGTCCCCCAGGCCGGCGCCGACCTGCACGCCGACGGCGAGGCCGAACCCTTTCTCGACCTTCGTGATGCGCCACTTCGCGTGGGCGGCGACGTAGCCCACGCCCTGAAAATCGAGCTTCGTCGGGCCCCACAACGTGGGCTGGTAGTTCGGCTCTGCGTTGCCCGACATCAGGTCGACCGGCATGTCGACGCCGACCACGAACTGGTTCGCGATACCGTAGTTTACCTGGAAGGTTCCCTGGAACGAGTGCTCGATGAGCGAGTCGTTCGGGATGCGGAGCAAGTTGTGGCCGTAGTCCAGAATGAGGCCGACGCTGAACTCCTTGTTGCCGAGGACGTCGCTGCCGTTGACCGAGAAGAGGCCCTTCGAGTCCATCGCCGGCCGGAACAGGTGCGTATCGAAGCCGTTGCTATTCGTCGTCGGCACGACGTTGGGAGTGGTCTGCGCCGAAGCCCCGGAAGACGCGCCCGTGATGGCCGCAACCGTGAGTCCGGCTGCAATCGCGCTCCGCCAACGCTTCCCCGCCCGATGCCACGGCTCCTGGCGCACTGGGTCGCGCTCTCGCTCTTGCTGATTCAGCCCTCCACCACCCGGGTCGCTCACGCGGCCGACAGTACCACAAGGCACGGTGCGACTGGCCAATCGAAGGCGCGACTCTGCTAGGCTGTGCGGGCGATCCACGTGACGACCCAGAGGGCCCGAGCCCTGCCCAGAACCGCGTTGGGGGCTGCGCTCGTCGCCTTGGCGATGGGCGCGACGGCGTTCCTGTGGGATCGCACAGCGCGGGCCGACGCTCCGTCTCTCGACGGCGCCTGGAACATGGGGCCTCTCACCGAGACCTTCACCGTGCAGCAGTGGAGCGCACCCTGCGGGCCGGCCCCCGTCACTCGCACCGTGCAGAACGCAACTCCGGTGAGGGTGCACGCAGACCAGGGCGAGCTCTCGATCGACGCGGGCACCCGGACCTACCGCACCGACCAGTGCGTCGATTCGATGTCGACGCTCGCGCGTGACACCCATTCGAGCGACGGCCGTACGTGGCGGACTCGGTGCTCGACGCCGCGGAACGACGCCCGCCGCGCGTCGGTGAATGCCGCGTATTTTCTCACAGGCGACAGCACGATCACGATTGCCGAGACGGGTCGCTACGAATTCACTATCGAGGGCGCGCGGTGCGTCGCCGACGTCTCGCGCCAGGCGACCCTGCACCGGACCCCGGACGTCGCGGCGCAAGCTGCAGCGGCTGCCGTAGCCGACACGGCCGCGCAAGCCATCGCGGCGCCAACCCCCACCGCACCGCCGGCCGAAACCGCGGTGCACGGGCCTCCCAAGGCCGACTGCAGCGAGCCGGGCGAGGCCACGCGGCTCGAAGTCCGGCCGTCGCGCAAGCTCCTGCGCGTCGGTGACTCGTTTGCCTTCCGGGCGCGCGTGCTCGACAGCGCGGGGTGTCCGACGCCCACCGCCATCCGTTGGTCGGTGGGGCCGGTGCGTACCGACGGGCCCGCACCGGCGGTCGCGCCCTCGATTGACGGCACGGGGAAGCTCACCGTCTTACCGCAGGATTTAACGGAGGCGAGCTTCGACGTCGTCGCGACCGCCAACGGACGGAGCGCCCGAGCATCGGTCGAAGTGACCTCCGCCACGAACTACGAAGCGCTCCTCACGAAGTCGGGCCTCGACCCGAACGGCGAGCGCGCGGAGCCAGCGGTCGCGGTTTTGGCGACGACATCGCTCGGTGCGTCGGATGCTGCCGCCGAAGACAACGCCCATCGCCGACGGTTTCTCTTCGTCGCGATCATCGCGGGGTTGACGTTGATTCTGGGGTTCGTGGCGGTGTTCGGCGCCATGCGGGCCCGGCGCGCGCGGGCGCTCGAATCCGCCGCACGCGAGCGCCACGCCGAGAAGATGCGCGACTATGAAGCGACCAAGAAGGCTCGAGAAGAGGAGCACGCCGCCCAAATGCGCGCGCACCTCGAGAGCGTCGCCCAGGCCGAACAACAGACAGCCGAAACGGTCGCGATCGCGCAAGAACAGACCGCGGACGCGATGGCGCGCGGCGGGCACCGGGGCCTCATGTTCTGCCCGTCATGCCGGCGCGAATTCACCGAGGGCGGTGGGTACTGCCCCTTCGACGCCAACCGGCTGATCGCGGTCGCGGGCCACGAAGCGCTCACCGCCGGGCCTGCGGGAGGGGTGTGCCCGACCTGCCATCGCGGCTTCAACCCCGGCGTGCGTGTCTGTCCGCACGACGGCGACGAGCTCTCGCCAGCCGCGGTGGTGGCGCTCCGCCCGGTCGCAACGCGTGGAAAGATCTGCCCGACTTGCGGCGGCCGATTCGAAGGAGCCGCGGCTTTCTGCGGCAAAGACGGCACGCAACTGGTACTTCTCAATTGACGGGGGAGCGGCCACTCGGTCTCGCTCTCACCATCTCGTACCCGCGCGCGAGCGGGACGGACGGCGGGAGGCGGACGGGGCACGACCGCACGGGAACGGGGACGTGCAACCTTGACCGCGCTACGATTCGCAGCATGTGGGCCACGAGGAGGACAAGCGCTCGATGAAGATCACCTGCCAGTCGTGTCAGGCCAAGTACACGATCGCGGACGAAAAGGTTCTCGGGAAGACGGTCAAAATTCGCTGCAAGAAGTGCGCATCGACGATTGTCGTCAACGGAAATGATCCCTCGGCCGTCACGATGGAGTCGGTCCAGCCCGAAGCGCTCCGCGCGCAAGATTCGACCCAGCCTTCACCGGCCCCCACCGAGGGCTGGACCGTCAACGTCACCGAAGGCGATCAGCGCACGATGACGGACGCCGAGGTCGTCGCCGCGTTTAGAGGCGGCACGATCGACGCCGATACGTTCATCTGGAAAGACGGAATGGACGACTGGGTCGCGCTCCGTGAGCAGCCTGCGCTGTTCGCGGCGTGCAAGCCCGCGGCAACCGCCGGCGCTCCTCGACCCGGAGGCGGCTCGCGCACTGCCGCGTTTCCGACGAGCACTACGGCGGCCCCGACCGTCGCCATGAGCGCGGCGGGATCCAACGGGACTTTGTCTGGCGGTGCGGGGGCACAAGCGGCCGCACGACGAGCGGGCGGTCGCGCTCCTGCCGCGGACCTCTTCGGAGGGGTCGCGCAGGCGGGCGGCGAGGAGGATGTGCTCACGAGCGCACCGGCGAAGATGCCCCAACCGCACGAAGACGTGGGCAAAGGCCCGATCGGGGCGCGCAACGAGAACAGTGTCCTCTTCTCGATCTCCGCCGTGACGACGAAAGGCGCTTCGTCGATCCCGCCGCCGCCGGCCAAGTCCGGCGACAACAACGAAGCGTCGGGGCTCATCGACATCCGGCAGCTCAGCGCGCAGCTCTCGGTCGAGGACAAGAAGCGCAGCCGCGTCGACGACATCATGAATCTTTCGGCGGGCGGCGCCTTCGTGCCGAACCTGGCGGCGCCGTCGCTCACTGCGCCCGTCGCACCGGACTACGGTGCGCCCGCACCGAGCCTCGCGCCGGGGCGCAACAAGGGCCTCATTTTCCTCGCCGTCGCGGCGGGCTTGTTCGTCATCGTCGGGGCCATCGGCATCGCGACCGTGTTCATGCACAAGGGTCCGACGGAGACGGAAGGCGCCTCCGCGAGCGCCGAGAAGTCGGCGGCGGGGCCCTCCGCGAGCCAGGCGACGGCGGCCGCGCCGTCCGCATCGACGACCACGGCGGCCGCACCGTCTGCCTCGGCAGAGACCACGGCGGCGCCGTCGGCTCCGGCGGAGCCGACGGCCGCAGCGACTGCAGCCCCGAAGCCGAGCCCCGAGCCCGTGCGCGAAGCGCCGCGCGCGGTCGTCGCGGCGCCGAGGCCCGCGGCCGCCGTCGAATCGGATCAGCCTTTCAACATGGGTGAGGCCAAGGCGAAGCTCGGCGCTGCCGCGAGCGCCGCCTCAGGCTGCAAGAAGCCGAACGGGCCGACCGGCACGGGCCGCGCTGTCATCGTGTTCGCGCCGAGCGGTGCGGCGCAATCGGCGTCAATCAACGGCGAACCGTTCGAAGGAACACCGACGGGCGCGTGCGTGGCATCGAAGTTCCGCGCCGTGCGGGTTCCGCCCTTCAGCGGCAGCCCATTCTCCGTGAGCAAGAGCTTCACGGTCAACTAGGCCGCGGGGGTGTCTCTTTTGGGCATCGCCCTCGCCATCGTCGCCGCGTTCATTCTCGGTCTACGCGCCGGCATCACCATCGGCTATCGCGCCCACGCGCGTCGCCTACGGCTTCGTCCATAGCTCCACCGCCCACACCGATCCGCGGTCGTCGCGCACCGCGGCGATCCCCATGGCGCAGTAGTCGCCGAGCAAGTTGGCGCGGTGCGACGGGCTCTCCCACACCGCACGATGGACCCGCGCCACGGTCGTTTCGTGCGCAACGTTCTCGGCCGCGGCGCTCACGCTGAGCCCGGCCGCGGCGAGGCGGTCCATCGGGTCGCCGTCGCCGGCGTCGTGGGCGAGCGTCCGCCCTCGGGCCATCTGTCTTGCGTGCGCGCGGGCGACAGCGTCGAGGCGCGAGTCGCGGACGAGCGCCGGAAGGCCTGCCGACGCGCGCGCGGCAGCCACCATCGCAGCGAGCGCATCGCCGTCGGGGTCCTGCGCGTCCGTCGGCTCGTGACCGAAGGCGCCTGAAAAAAACGCGCCCTGCTCCTCGCCGGGAGCCGGCGCCGCGAGAGGCGCCAGCCAAGGAGCCACATCCGCGAACACCATGGCCTCGAGCACCGGGCGCGGCCCGGTCGCGATATCGACGAGTACTTGCACCGCGAAGGCTCCGGGCGTGTCCGGCGCGAACCGCGCGCGAACCGTCGTTCCGTCGAACGACGTCAGGAGAGTCTGCGG
>DATHQY010000105.1:0-5541 GCA_035482215.1 Polyangiaceae bacterium
AACGGCACCTGTATGCCCATTTCCTGGCCCGATTTGCCGGTGCCCCTCACGTCGGTGCAGGCGTTCGCGTTGAGCGGGTCGACGGTCCTCGTCGTCGGCAGCGAGCCGGCGACGGCGAGCGATGGGGGAGCGAACCCAGACGCAGGCCTCACGCACGTCTACGAGGCTTCGATGGCGGCCGTGACCGAGATCCCCACGAAGGTGCCGCACATTAATGCGCGCGCGATCGGCTCGCCGATCGGGTCGCTCGTGTTGTTCGGTGGATCCGACGGCGGCGAGATCGAATCGTTCGTCCCGTAGCGTCCTAAAGCTCGGCGCGTGCCCACGGAGGCGGCGCGCCGACGATGGCCTCGAGGGGCACACCCAGGCGCTGGGCGCGATGAAGCTGGTGGCTGCGCCACAGGGTGTAAATGACGGGGAGGACTTCGAGCGTGAGCATCGCGCTCGTCGCGAGCCCGCCTACCATCGGGGCCGCGACCCGTTTCATGACTTCGGCGCCGGCGCCCTCGGCCCAGAGCAGCGGCAAGAGGCTCGCGGCCATGGTGGTCACGGTCATGAGCTTCGGCCGCAGGCGCGCGACCGTCCCTTCGGCATGGGCCGCGACGATGTCCGCGCGGGTTCGGAGAAGGCCCGCACGAATGCGCCGGTAGAAGGCCTCATCGATGTAGATCACCATGACCACGCCGGTCTGCATGGCGAGGCCGACCGTCGAGAGGAGCCCGACCCACACCGGGGCGGACACGGCGTAGCCGAGCACGTAGAGCGTCCAGATGCTGCCCACGAGCGCGAAAGGAACCGACGACAGCACGAGGAACGCTTCCGTCACGCTCCGAAATTGGAGCCACAACAGCGCAAAGATGAGCGCGAGGACGCCCGGCGCGATCCACCCAAAACGCCGGGCGCCTG
Organism: Polyangiaceae bacterium; assembly: GCA_035482215.1. Lineage (GTDB taxonomy): Bacteria > Myxococcota_A > Polyangia > Polyangiales > Polyangiaceae > Palsa-1150. Next base: position 907 of record DATHQY010000105.1, read on the forward strand.
CGGCCAGCAGGCCATACTGCCCGGCCCATTCGAGGCGCTCGCCCGGCTCGAGGCGGATCGCCGCGGACGCCTGCGCGGCGGCAAGCGCTTCGCGCCCGCGCCGCACGTAGTCGAGCAAATCCGTACCCTCCGCAAGATCGACGTACACGTACGCATCGAGCGCGCCCTGCTCGGTGCGAAGCATGGCCGGGCGCAGTTCGTAGTGAGTGCGTCCGAGGAGACCGAGGGGCACCGGGGTGCCGTCCGCGGCGCGCACGGTCGCGGCACGAAGCTGATCGGCCGGCCCTCGCAATCCGGCGGCTGCCATGGGTCCCGGCATGGCGCCCGGCATGTTCGCATCCGGCGTGATGCGCACGCGCATGCGCCGGCCGTCGAGGGTCACGTCGCCGAGCTGGCCGCCGGTCACCAGCAGGTCGGCCGTGGATTGTGCGAGCGCGGAATCCACGCCGCGGCCGCGAAGCGCATCGGGGTCGAACGCGACGTCGAGCCAGGTCTCGCCGCCGAGGGATTCGTACGCGGCGCTCCGCGTGCCCGTCAGGTTCGCGAGCACGTCGCGCACGGCGGCGCCGAGAGCATCGAGCCGCGCGGAATTCGGAGCCACGATGCGAACCGCGACGGGGGTTCGAACGCCCGTCGCCATCATGTCCATCCGTGCGCGTGCGGGCGCCGTCCATGCGCTCGTCCATCCGGGCATTCGCGTCGCATTGTCGAGGCGCGCCACGAGCTCGGCTTGCGATTCCTGCGGGGAGGGCCACTCCGATCGCGGCTTGAGGCGTACGACCGTCTCGGCCATCGCGTAGGGAGCGGGATCGGTCGCGGTATCGGCGCGGCCGACTTTGCCGAAGACGCTCGACACCTCGGAAAAACCGCGGAGCGTGCGATCCTGTTGCAGGAGCTGGTTTTCTGCCAGGTCTCCCGTGACGCCGGGCAAAGTCGACGGCATGAAGAGGAGGTCGCCCTCGTCGATGCGCGGCAGAAACTCGCCGCCGAGGCGCGCCGCGATCGGGACGCACGAGAGCAATGCGAGCGCCGCGGTTCCCAGCGTGAGCATCGGCCGGCTGAGCGCGAAGTGGACGAAGGGCTTGTACGCGCGAACGAGCCCGCTCGTGAGCGGATTGGCGAGCTCGGGAACGACGCGAGACCGCAGGAGTCGATCGCGAAGAGCGGGGGCGAGCGTCATCGTCACGAGGGCCGCGGCGCCGATGACCAGGGTCTTCGTGAGCGCAAGAGGGCGGAGAAGGCGGCCGGATTCGCCGGTGAACGCGAACACCGGCAAGAAACCGAGTGCCGCGATGACGAGCGACACCAGAATGGCCGGCGCGAACGATCCGGCGGCGGCGACGAGGTGCCTTCGCCGTCCGTACCCGCCGGAAGCGGAGCCCTGCGCTCGTTCGACGCGCCGATGGCACGCTTCGAGCGCGACGATGTCCGCGTCGACGGCCATCCCGAGTGCGATGCCGAGGCCGCCCAGGCTCATGATCGTGGCCGGTACGTGGAGAATCCACATCGCGCCGAACGCCAAGAGGATCACGACGGGCAGCGTCAGGAGCGGCACGAGCGCGCTGCGCGCGTCGAGTAAGAAAAGCAGCGTGACGATCACGACGACCGCGACTTCTTCGACGATCGCGCGTGCGAGCGTCGCTCCCACCCGATCGATGAGATCGCTGCGATCGTAGGCCGTGACGATCTCCACTCCCGGAGGGAGTTCCTTGCGCTTGGCGTCGAGCACCCGTGCGACTTCGTGGATGACCCGCGGGACGTCTGCGTCGGGGCCGGCGATGACCGTTCCCCCGACGGCCGGTTCGATGCCGCGAAAGTCGGCGAGCCCGGTGGGCATGTCGTCCGCGAGGTGAACGCGCCCGACGTCGGCCAGGCGCACGGGGTCAGCCGATCCGTCGGGCCGGAGGCCGGTCGCGACAGGCAGCGCTTCGAGATCGGCCAGAGCCGGCGTCGGATCCCGGGCGAGCCGAGCGCGAACTGCCGTCGCCACGTCCGAGAAGGCGACGGCGCGTCGCTCGAGGCGCTCGGCTTCGAGCTCCACGAGGACCTCCTGGATGGCGCCGCCGACCGAGGCCACCTCCGCGACACCGGGGAGCGATGCGAGGGCAGGGCGGAGCGATTCGTCCTGCAAGCGCCGGAGCGCGAGCCCCGATTGCCTCCGCTGTGGGTCGATCAGCACGTATTGAAAGACCCAGCCGGTCGCGGCCGCGACGGGTCCCACCTGCACGCGCGCCTCGCTGGGAAGATCGGACCGCACGCGATCGACACGCCCCGCGAGAACCTCGCGCGCCGCGCGAAGGTCCGTCCCGTCCCTGTCGAAGATGACGTCCACGTACGCCATGCCGGACATCGACGAACCCCGCACGGCCGCCGCGCCCGGAATGCCCTCCATGGCCATCGTCAGCCGGCGGGTCACGCGCTCGGCGACCTCCGTCGCTGGATGCCCCATCCAGTCGACGACAAGCACGATCTGGGGGCTCGAGAGGTCAGGGATCGCGTCGTGACGAACCGTGCGCCGCGCGGCCTCGCCCGCCGCGGCGAGCACGAAGGCGACGAGGATGACGACCCAGGAATGCGACGCGCTCCACGCCACGCAACGTTGGATCACGGGGGCAGCTCCACCGTCGCTTCGTCCCGCATGCGGCGCTCCGCGTCGACGAAGAACGCGCTTCGCACCAGAATGCGTTCCGGCACGTGCAGGCCCGAGGTCACGATGGCCTGGCCGCCGATGACGCGCCCGATCTCGATCCGCCGCTTCGTGACGGAGTGGCCCTCTTTGGCGGCGACCAGAACGTACGGCCCGTCGTTCGATTCGAGGACTGCGGAGGAGGGGATCACGTCGACCGGCCGCTGGCTCCCTCGCATGTGGACCCATCCGACCGCGCCCGCCGGTGCGCTCTGGGCTACGGTCATGTCGAATCGAACGCGGACGGTCGAGCGATCCCAGGGAACGGGCGGGCCCGCGGCCACGTGCACTTGGACGCGCGTCTCGGGCGACGACGCGAGCGAGAATTCGCCCGTGGACGCCGAATCGAGCGAGCGCGCCTCGTCGGCGTAGACCGTGGCCACGATCGCGCCGGACGGTTCCACCCAAGCCGGCGCATGCACCTCCTGGCCGAACCCGCGCCGGCGAACGAAGTCGTAGGTCTGGTACGTCGACGCGTTGAAGGACGGCCCGTGGCCCGGGTCGCTCACGAGCTCGAGGTCCATGCGGCAGATGGGGCATACGCCCGGCGTGGCCGACGTGATCTGCGCGTGCATCGGACACACGTACCGCGGGCCCGCGTTGGCGGCCCCGCCCTCTCGGCGCCCGCACGTCGCCCCCACGGCGACGGCGAAGGCCGCCGCCGCAAGGGCGAAGAGAAGGACGCGAAACGCGAGGACGCGCGCCGCCGTGGCTCGGTGCGAGCGATCCGCCGTCACTTCGCGATCAGGAGCGGCCGCATCATCTCGTTGTCCTCGTGGTCGAGGATGTGGCAGTGCCAGACGTAGCCTGGGCCCCCGGTCGTCGGATCGAACGGGAAGTAATCCGTCCCTGCGTGCGTGGTCCCCGCCGCGTTGTCCTGGGGAGCCCACCGCACTGCGAGGCGGGTGACGGCGCAGGGGAACATCTTGAAGGTGTCCTTCCAGCCGGAGTCGCGCGCCTCCGGCGGTACCGCGGGCCCTACGAAGAACTGGTCGTTGCCGGTGCTGAAAGCGAGGTTGCCTCCGATGGCCCCGTCGGCGTTCGGCGTCGAGTACGCGAGCGGCGGCCCATAGCCGGGGATGAAATTGTGCGGCGGAAATGTGAAGCCGTTGAATGTGCCGCCGGGAAAGAGCTGGTCCCACGCCGCGCGGTATTCAGGGCCGCTGAAATCGAAGTTGCCCTGGCCCGTGTACGGGCAGAGATCCGCCTCGGTGTTGAACGGCTGCACTTCGATGACCTGGAACTCGATGAGATGGATGTGAATGGGGTGCGCGTCGGGCGTCAGGTTGGCGATCTCCCAGAGCTCGGTCGCGCCCTCGCGCGGCAGCTCCAGCGCGTCGAGCCCGTGGCCGTTCGAAACGGATCCGGGGATCGGCGTCGTGCTTCCTTCGCGAAGCCCGTTCCAGTGCGCATTCTCGAGAATGACTTCGACCGGCGCGCCCGTATTGATGTCCTCGACTTCGTCCATCACGAGCTGCCGGTGCGCGTCGATCGGCAAGTGGGTGTCTCCCGGCTTGATGTCGACGATGGGCGTCTGCCGGAGCGCGGGGTGAGCGCCGGCCGGATTGAACGACGTATCGGTCCCCTGCAGCGGCACGTCCACGCGGAACTCCATGACCTGGTTGACGATCTCGAACGGTCCCGGGAGATTCGGGTTGGCGTCCGTCGGGCCCTGCAGCGCGGGCGGCGGGAGAAACTCGTTGGTCGTGGCGCCCCCGTTGGGGTAGGGCGCGACGGCGACGTTGGTCAGGATGAAGCGCCTCCCGGCCTGTCCCGCGAAGTCGACGATGATGTCCGAACGCTCGGAGGGGGCGATGAAGAGATGGCTCTGTCCGTCGTCGATGTTCGTCGGCGCGTTCAGGAGGCCGCCGTCCGATCCGATCTGCCAGATTGAGGGCCCTGGCGTTCCGATGCCGGCCGGATCGGTGAACACGGTGGCGAGCCCGTTG
>DATHQY010000106.1:0-5188 GCA_035482215.1 Polyangiaceae bacterium
AGAGGAGCTGTCGCCCCGCCGGAACCGGTCGAAGACGTACGGCAGCAGGTCCGCCGGGATCCCCTGCCCGTCGTCGGTGACCACGAGCTCGACGTGCGAATCGGCACGCCGCACGTAAACCTGCACGCGGCCGCCTTCGGCGTGAACTTGATCGCGCTCGACAGGAGGTTCCACACGACCTGCTGGAGCCGGTCGGCGTCGCCCGCGATCGTCGCCTGCGAGTCGAGCACGGGCTGCAGCCGAATCGCCTTCGCGTTCGCTGCCGGCCTCACGCTTCGAGCGCCGCCTCGACGACGCGCGCCATCTCGACGGGGGCGACCGAGAGGACCAACTTGCCCTGCTCGATGCGCGTGAGGTCGAGAATGTCGTCGATCAGCCGGGCCTGCACGCGCGCATTTCGCTCGATCGTTTCGAGCGCCTTGGGCACCTGGTCCGGCTTGACGGTGCCTCCGCGGAGGAGCTGCGACCATCCCACGATCGCGTTGAGCGGCGTGCGCAGCTCGTGGCTCACCGTCGCCAGGAACTCGTCCTTCGCACGGCTCGCGCGAGATCCACCGGCTCGTACGTGGCCTCCACGCGCCCAGCCTCGATGCGCGAGAACTCGAGCAGCGTGTTGACGAGCTTCAACAAACGCAGGGCATTGCGATGGAGGAGCGCGACCTCCTGCCGGTCGACGAGCGTCCCTTCGGGGCTCGACAGCAGGTCCTGGATGGGCGCCAGCATGAGCGTCAGCGGCGTGCGAAACTCGTGGCTCACGTTGCTGAAGAACGTGGTCTTGGCGCGATCGAGCTCGGCGAGCGCCTCGGCGCGCCGGTGTTCTTCCTCATGGGCCGACGCGTTGCTCACGGCCTGCGAGACACTCGCGGCGAGAAGGTGGTGGAAGCGCAGGTAGGAAGGGCTTCGCCGAAGGAGCGGGCTCAGACCTACCACGGAAAGATCCGGCGATCGGCAACCAGAGTTGCGCACGCGATCGCTACTCTCCTGCGCATCGAATGGCCCGAGCGCGTCACGCGGCCCTCCGGGCAGCGCGAGCGTGGCGGTGCAGTTACTGCGCGGCGGCCGCGTCGTCGAACGTCGTCTCGGCGTCGGCGAGCGTGGGGAGCGCCGGCGTGGCGGGGGCGAGGACCGGCGTAGCAGCGGCGATCGCCGCGCTCCGGACGCGCGCGAAGTGCTCGCGCCACATCTGGACCGCCATGTACCCGAAGCCCGCGGCGAAGAGCGCCGCGAACGGCGTCGCCACGAAGTGGCCCGTACGGATCGACGCGAGGGTGCTCCCGATCGACACGAAGCACATCACCGTCTCGACGTACGGCAGCATCTCGGCCTTCGCCTTGTATCGGACGACCGTGTTGTCGCCCTTCTTCGGCGTCCGCACGAACTCGCCCGCCATGCTGCCGAAGCCGCGGAAGAGCGCGCGCGTGACGAGCGGCGTGAGGCCGACGCCCACGGCGATGAGCGCCGGCACGACCTTGAACGCGTCGCGCGCCCGGCGTCCCTGCGCACGCTCGGCGAGCGCGTAGAACGCCGCGAGCGATCCAGTCGTCCCGAAGAACAACGGGATGTCGATCGCGAGGAGCATCAGCGACCCGCGCACCGGCAAGAGAAGCACGAGCGGCAAGAGAATGATGCTCAGGGTGAGCGTCAGCGGATAGGCGAAGTGCGGCGTCAGGTGGAAGAACGCTTCAATCCGCGCGCCCCGCGACAGCGACGACGAGAGCACGCGGCGCAGGAGCTTGCGCGACGTCTGCACCGTGCCGACGGCCCAGCGGAACTGCTGCGCGCGGAACGCGCTCACTTCCTCCGGGAGCTCCGCGGGCGTGACAATGTCCTCGCGGTAAATGAAGCGCCAGCCGAGGAGCTGCGCGCGGTAGCTCAAATCGAGGTCTTCGGTGAGCGTGTCATGCTCCCAGCCGCCGGCCGAGAGGATGGCGCACTTGCGCCAGATGCCGCCCGTGCCGGCGAAGTTGAAGAGCCAGCCCGCCGCATGGCGAACGCGATTCTCGATGAGGTGGTGCCCGTCGAGCATCAGCGCCGACACGCGCGTGAGGATCGAGTGGTCCCGATTCACGTGGCCCCAGCGCGTCTGCACCATCGCCACGTCGGCCGCGTCGAAGTGCGGAACGACCGCGCGCAGAAACTCCGGCGGCGGCATGAAGTCCGCATCGAAGAGCGCGACGAGCTCGCCTTTCGCGACTTTCAGCCCCGCGGCGAGCGCGCCCGCCTTGTAGCCGACGCGATTCGTCCGGTGCATGTAGACGATGTCGAGCCCCGTCTTCTGCAACGCGGCGACGGCGCGGGCCGCGATGACCGTCGTCTCGTCGGTCGAATCGTCGAGCACCTGAATCTCGAGCCGCTCGCGCGGATACTCGATTCTCGAAACGTACTGCAGCAGTCGCTCGACGACGGTCGATTCGTTGTAGAGCGGCAGCTGGATCGTCACGTACGGCACCTGCGCCGCCCTGAGCTCGGGCAGCGGAGGGAGCGGGGGCACGCCCTTCTTCAGCAGCTCGAGCCGCGGGCGAAGCCTGGCCGACATGAAGACGAGGTACGATCGGTGGACGCCGTAAATCGAGAGGATCAGAAGCACCACTGCGTAGAGCACGCACAGCGCAAGGCTCATGGGGCAAACCCAACCACATGGGTGACCGCCGTGTGTCACGAACTTGTATTTCGTCGCACACGAATGTCGCTAGACGCGGTGCGTCGCAAGGCTGCGGGGTCACTTCAATAAGGGCCCATCAGCGGCCCAGCACGCCCTCGCGGGGAAACCGCCAGGGCACACCCGTCACCCGCGCGAGCGGCGCCCTCTCACGGCTTTACCGTGAGGACGAGGTCGTCGACGTACAGATCGTTCGACGGGGCGGGGCCCTCCACGTATACCGAAATGGCATCCAGCTCGAAGCACGTAATCGGCGGGAGCGTGCCCGTCGCCTGCGTCCATGAGAGGTTGTTCGCCATCAGCCCCGAGGTGAATGGGGTGTAGGTGGTCGTCTCGGTGCCGGCGTCGTCGCGGCACGTGTACTCCACCGTGAGAGAGATCGAGTCCGACACCATCGGACCCGCATCCGCGGGCGCGTCCGCCCCCGCGTCGGACGCGACTTCGATGCGTGTATAGGCCGACATCGTATACGTCTGCCCCATCACGAAGACACGCGTGATGTCCTGAACGGCGCCCTGGAAAGTCTGGGTGCGCTCGGAAACCCACCCGCTGTACGTCCCCGAATGCGGAAAATTTTTCGACGTCTGCAGCAACGCCGAGTGACCGTTGGTATCGGTGAAGGTGGTCCACGGAGATGTCCCCTCCTCGAAGCCCGGGTTGATGAGCAGGTTCGGCGGACCGGCGTCGAACGCATCGACCGTGCTTCCGCCTGACCCGCTGTCCTGGATCGCCATCGTCCCGTCGTCGCCGCCGCCATCCGACGTCTCACCGGGCATCGTGGCGTCTGCGACGCCGGCGTCGTCGGGTGAAGTCCCCGTCCCCGTCGTGCCGCCCGAGCTCGTGCCGGAGGATCCCGTCGCGACCGATGAGCCGCTCGTACCCGAGGAACCGCTCTTCCCCGACGAACCACTCGCGCCCGAACCCGCGTCGCGGACCGCGAGGCGCGCATCGTCGAACGCAGACAGGTCCGCGACCGCATCGCAGCCGCATATCATTGCGATGGGAAGTGCACCGAGGAGCGCTATTCGGATGCGCCGCGGCGTCCGATCAAGCGACCAGCCGAAGAGAGCCATTACCTAGTTAACGATCGTGAACGATAGACTCAAAAGGGGCCAATTAAAGCATGCGCAGGAGATCTCTTAGGGTGTAGGAGGTCCGGCGTCCTCAGGGACCAGCGTAAACGCGCATCGAGCTCAGCGCGGGCACCAGGGCGATGGTCGGGCGCATTACAGCGAGCGGGTGCCGTCGGGGCTTGAGTACGTGAGGATCACGAGACCGGCGTTGCCGCCGGTTGCTTCCGCCTGGTCACCCCCGGCACCTGCAACCGCGCCTCCGGACGCAAACCGATCGTCATGCCGGCGGCGATCGCGCTGCGTCCGCCCCGCCGCCGCCGTGCGCGCATCCTCCCTCCGTCTTGATACACGTCACGAGACAGCTGCCAGCGACGCAACGTTCGCTCGCCGAGCACGCATTGCCGCAGGCGCCGCAGTTGTTCGGGTCCGTCGACAGCGTGGAGCACGTTCCGCTGCAGTTCGCTTCTCCTGCGGAGCATCCGGTCGCGCACACATATTGGCCAGGAGACCCCATCTCACAATCGGGCGTCTCGCCATTGCATACGGTGGCGCAGGTCCCGCAGTTCATGCTTGTTGTTGCGGCGTGAAGGAACCGCCGCATGCGGAAACGCCGAGGACGGCAGCGGCAAATGCCCGTTGAACCGATGGACCCAGTGATGGAATTCGAACGACTCGCGCGCTTCATGTGAAGACGCCCCTTGCGGTTTTCTGTAGCTCGTATCGACCGGCTTCAGAGGGTTTCGCGAAAACGTCGCATGCTCCGCGATTTTCGTTTGTCGGCGAGGCGGCTCGCGGCGGCTCGCGAGCGACTGCCTGACGGAACCTGTCTGCCGTCGCGCAGACAAAAGAGAAGCGGCCCGAGGTCAAATCGTCTTTCGACGATTCGCCCTCGAGCCGCTCTCAGTGAGCAAACGCTATGTGGCTGGCACCCCGCTCATGGCGGGGATGAGCCTCACTGCGGTGCGATGTAGACGTCGTCGATGAAGAGATCCGGGTAGGGCGCCTGGAGGGCCCCCGTCACTGCATCGCTGTTGTTCTGACCGACGTAGAAAATGGCTCCCGTGCAGCCCGCGGGCACGGTGAGCGAGCCCGAAACGAACGTCCACGTGTTTGCCGCGAGAATCGGGAACGCGGCATTGAAGAAGCTTTGGGTGGTCCCGCCGTCAGCCTCGGGGCAATTCGCGGCAGCTTGAGCGGTCATCTGAATCGTTGCACCGCCGCCGTCGACTTGCGCGTCGTGGGCCAGCCACAGGGCCACGTTGTACGTCCCCGGACCCGGCAGGGGGTACGAGATGATCGAATAGTTTGCCGTCCGATCCGAGAGCTCGCCGCTCTGCGTGCCGCAATGAGCGAACGTCGTCGAAACGCCAACGGTGCCGCCACCGAATGCTGCAGTCCAGCCCGCGCTGCCCGTTTCGAAGGTGGCATTCGTCACGATGTTCGCGCCACCGTCCGT
>DATHQY010000107.1:0-3737 GCA_035482215.1 Polyangiaceae bacterium
GAGCGGCGCCCGCGACACTGCCGACAGCGTGACGTCGTGATTCGCGAGGTGGACGGCGAAGCCGTTGAACCCATCCGCAATCGCCGAACAGGACGGACACCCCGCCGTGTAGTCGGGCCCAAACATGAAGTGGTAGACGAGGAGTTGCGAGCGCCCTCGGAAGAGCCCTACCAGCGAGGCGCTCCCCTCGTCCGTGTCGAATCGATACGTCTTGTCGATCCGCACCCACGGCAGCGCCCGGCGTCGCCGCGCGAGCTCGTCGCCGTGCCGCGTAAACGCCTTCTCCGCCTCGAGCAGCTCGAGCCGCGCTGCGAGCCACTCGTCACGTGTTCCGGTCATGTGCTTGGTCATCACTCTTGCCTCCTTCCTTCGGGTATCCTTCGTCGTTCGCTTCTCGATACGGCGCGGTGCTTGGCCGTCGGGAGACAGACTAGCGTCGGATATCGAACGGTGGGAGTGACAAGTGTGACGGGATTCCGATGGATTCGCTGATCACTGCGGCAGCGCGGGCACTGGCGGCGGGTGATCCCCTCGGCGCATTGAAGCGGGTCGCCCTGCGCGACGACGCGCCTGGTCTTGCGCTTCGCGGCATTGCGATGGCGCAGCTCGGCGATCACGTTCGAGCGAAGACGCTCCTGCGTCGCGCTGCGCGTGCCTTCGGTCCGAAGGAGGCCGTAGCCCGCGCGAGGTGCGTCGTCGCCGAGGCCGAGATCGCCCTCGTTTCACGCGACTTGGGCTGGCCTGCGAAGTCGCTCGACGCGGCGCGCGCGACGCTCGAAGCGCACGGCGACCGGGCAAACGCCGCGCACGCGCGGTATCTCGAGGTGCGGCGCCTTCTCCTGATCGGGCGCCTCGACGAGGCCGAGCGAACGCTCGCCAAACTCGACCCCACGCCGCTGCCGCCCGCGTCGCGGGCCGCGCACGAGCTGGTGGTCGCTGGGATCGCGATGCGGCGCCTGCAGACGAAAACGGCGCGCGCTGCGCTGGCTCGGGCGGAGCGTGCAGCACGGGCCGCAGGGATTCCTGCGTTGACGGCGGAGGTCGACGGCGCATTCCTCCTCCTCAACTCGCCCGCGGCGCGCCTGATTGGGGGTGGCGGGGAGCGACCCCTTCTGCTCGAGGAGGTCGAAGCGTTGCTGGCGTCGAAGACATTCGTCGTGGACGCGTGCCGTCATGTCGTGCGCGACGCACGCACGTTGGTCTCGTTGGCAAGGCGTCCGGTGTTATTCACGCTCGCACGCGCGCTCGGCGAAGCGTGGCCCGCGGACGTGCCGCGGGGCACACTCGTCGCGCGGGCATTCCGAGCGAAGCGCGCCGATGAATCGCATCGTGCGCGATTGCGCGTCGAAGTCGGGCGGCTTCGCAGGATGCTGAGGTCGCTCGCCGGCGTGAGCGCGACCAAGCGGGGTTTTGCGCTGGCGCCGTTCGGCGCACGCGAGGTCGTCGTGCTGGCGCGGCTCGTCGAAGAAGAGCACGCGGCGGTGCTCGCGTTCCTCGCCGACGGCGAATCGTGGTCCAGCTCGGCCCTGGCCCTGGCGCTGGGAACGAGCCAGCGCACCGTGCAGCGCGCGCTCGACTCGCTTGCGGCGTCAAGCAAGGTGCAGTCGTTCGGGCGCGGGCGAGCGCGTCGCTGGATGACCCCGCCCGTGCCTGGATTCGCGACGGCCTTGTTACTCCCCGCTCCTCTGCCGATCGACTAAGATGTCAGCATGAGCCGATCAACCGCCGAAATCGTCCGTGAGTACGGGCCCTTCCCAGGTGCCGACAACGTGGCTGGAGTGACCTATGATGGTCACCACGTCTGGTTTGCCGCTGGAGACAAGCTGAACGCCTTCGATCCCGCGAGCGGGAAGATGCAGCGCTCGATCGATGTCGCCGCGCATGCAGGAACGGCCTTCGACGGTCAGCACTTGTTTCAGCTCGCCGAGGATCGCATCCAGAAGATCGATCCGACGACCGGCCAGGTGCTCGCCACGATCCCGGCACCCGGCCGCGGCGGTGACTCGGGGCTCACGTGGGCCGAAGGGACGCTCTGGGTGGGGCAGTATCGGGACCGGAAGATCCATCAAATCGATCCCCAGACCGGGGCGATTCTTCGCACGATCGAGTCCAACCGCTTCGTCACCGGGGTCACCTGGATCGACGGAGAACTCTGGCACGGCACGTGGGAAGGCGACGATAGCGAATTGAGGCGAATCGATCCTCGAACGGGAGAGGTCCTCGAGAGGCTCGAGATGCCACCGGGAGTGTTCGTTTCGGGGCTCGAGTCCGATGGCGGCGATCGGTTCTTCTGCGGCGGAGCCAAGAGCGGCAAGGTGAGGACCGTCCGTCGGCCCAAGCGGGGCGCGACGGGCTCCACGAGCAATAAATCAAAGTAAACCAGCGAACAGAGGCTGCTTCTTTCTCCTCGAGCGCTCCCACATCACGCCCGGAAATCCCTTTAACGGCACCAATGACTCGCCCAAGTAAGCCCACTCAGGCGTGTCCTCGATCGCGATATGATAGCGAGCCTCGCGCCCGGTGCGGCTTTTGAAGAGTGCGCGGGGAATGTTCACCATGTGCGGCGATCGAGCACGCTCGTAATACAGCGGCGTACCGCATCGCGCGCAAAAACGGCGCACCGTGCCCGCCGCAGGATCATTGAAAGTCGCGATCGTCTTCATTCCCTTTGTGACCCGAAAACGACGTCGCCAACTCCCCACGTAGGTCGCGTAGGCCGCGCCGTGCGCGTGCCGGCTGGCCGCAGAATGATCGTGCCAAGCCCAGCGAGCGGGAAAATCCATTTCCATGCGGACGGCGCCGCACAGGCATTCGGCCTCAACGGCTGCGTTCAGCCCCGTTGGTATCTTTACCGAGTGCACTTTTCTCACGTTACACCTCGACTCACGGGATCAACCGCGGACGCGCTATTGGCCCCGGCCTCGAGAGGCGGTGCCGTCGGCGGCGGACAGCGGTGCTTCGTCGCCTGTTCGTAACCGTAGCCAATCTCCATGAGCAGCCCCTCGGACCAAGGTCTGCCGAGCAATTCGATGCCCACCGGGACGCCAAGCCTGGCGCTCGGGGTTGGAGAGGAAAATCCGCCGGGAACCACGATGGAAGGGAAGCCCGTCACTGAACCAAGAGCGCCATTGCGCTCGAGCTGCGTTTCGCCAATGGGCACCACCAACCGCTTCTGATGCGGGAAGACGAGGGCGTCGAGGCGATCGTCCGTCATGATCCGGATGATTCGCTGCTGTAACTCGGCCCGCTTCTGAAGCCGCAGCCGATAGCTGTCGTCCAGCTCTAGGCTTCGTGCCTTCTTGAGGTTGTCCTCAATGTTCGGATGAAACCTGCCCGAGGAGATGATCTCCTCCAGCGAAGCGACGGGCGCCTTGGCCGCGGCGAGATACGCGTTGATTTCCGGTTTAAATTCGTGGAGATGAACGCTGATGTCGGCGGCAATCTTGCCGCTATCGAGGTCGGGGAGATTGAGTTCAATCAGCGTCGCGCCCAACTTCCGGAGCTCCTCAATCGCCTTGTTCGCGACTGCGCTGACTTCCTCATGGATGGGCGCGTTGCCGAAGAAGTCGCGCAAGACGCCGATGCGCTTGCCCTTGACGCCGTCCATCTTCAGACATTTCGTATAGTCCGCCTCGGCATTCCCGACGCCGCCGGCCGTGGCAGGATCATTCGGGTCATAGCCGACGAGCACGTTCAGCATCTTCGCCGCGTCCATCAGGGTGCGGGCCAGCGGCCCT
>DATHQY010000108.1:0-3415 GCA_035482215.1 Polyangiaceae bacterium
GGCATCGCGGAGCCGACGGACGACGAAACCTCCCGCCCTCGAGGCGCGACCAAGCGGGATACGAAAGCGCGCGAAAGGGACGGTCATTCGGCTGCCGCCCCGCCGCGCGCTTCGCTATGCCGATTACTTGAGATCGTACGCTTCGACGGTGTCTTCCGTGAAGTGCGGAATCAGCACGCGGTTCCGCTTCGTGTCGTAACCGATGTCGGCCGGCGACTTCTGGTCGGTGAGCACCGCGTCGAACGTTCCGCCGAGCTTGCCCTTGTAGACCGCCGCCCCGTCCCAGCTCGAGACCAGCAGCGAATCGCCGAGCGACACGACGCCATCGAGCATGCCCTTCGGCGTCTTCGACGCGTCTTGCTTCTTGCCCTTGTCGTCGAGCCGGTACACCTCGCCGGAGCCGAAGCCCACGACGACGATGCCGTTGTCGACCACGGCCACGCCGTTGGCGCCGCCGAGGTCTTTCCCCTTGGCAATCGCCTTCGCCTTGCCCTTTTCGATGACCCACACGGCTTCGCTGCCGGTCGCCTCCGGGCCCTTTTCGCCGAACTTGATGCCCGTGTCGGAGACATAGACCTTGCTGCCGTCCGCGCTCGTCGCGATGTCGTTGAGGAACGTCGCGCCCGGAATCGCGACGTCGCCCTTCGGCGCGCCGGTCTTCACGTCGAACATGCGCACGGCGGTGATGTCCGCGACGTAGAGCACGCCCTTCGCGATCCCCATGCCCTTCGGGGCGCTGAGCTTCACCTTCTTGCCGCCTTCAATCCACTTCAGCGTCGTCACGCCGCCATCGGGCGAGAGGACGGAGATGAATCCATTGTTGTCCACATCGCCGGGTTTGCCGTTGATGTTCGACACGAGATAGCGGTCCGCGTCCGCGTCGTACAGAACGCTCTCCGGCGTCGAGAAGCCGGTGTACTTCTGCGCGGCGGTCGGTGCGGGCGGCGGGGGCGGCGGCGTCGGCGCGGCGGAAGCCGTCGCGGACGCGGTGGGGGCGGCTTCGGCGTCGGCAGTCGGTGCCGGCGCGGCGGACGTCACCGGCGGGGCGGGCGCCTCGGGCGGTGGCGTCTCGCCTCCGCACGCGGGCAGGACTGCAACCAAAGCCAACGAGAACGCCAATGAGACCAACCGAGCTCTACGAATCATGTGTACAGACTCCTCCGGGGCGCCAATACCACATCCGTCGCGCGGCAAGGGCAAAAGGACGCGCTCTCAGCTCGGCGCAATGCTGTTGACGAGCGCCTCGAACGAATCGTGGGCACTCGCCACTTTCGCCGTGGGCCCCAGCATCTTGAAGAAGTAGGAGCCCGCCGGCGTCTCGACGATCGCCCCGGAGAGACTCCAGTGCGAATGCGGCGTGTTGTCTCCCGCGCCCATCGCGCCGGGCGCATAGGTCCCGTCAATCTCGACGAGCGTGACGGTCAATCCGTGCACGGTCTCCTGCGCGCGGCGCGCGATCTTCGAATCGGTGAATTGGCCCTGCCATCGCTCGATGTTGGCGGCGGTCGATCCGCCCGCGCGCGACACACTCACTTCGACCGGCCCATCGCCGGACGCATCGCCGAGCGAGTACGTCGCGATGCGCAGCCCGTTCGGATTGGGCGTCGTTTGCCACGACCCCGGGACGGTCCACGTGATGGCCTGCCGTGCCGGCGGGCTCGCGGCGCCGCCCGCGGGCGGAGGCATCGTGCTCCCGGGATGGGACTCGGGCGTCGCGTGCGCGTTCGCGGAAGCGGCGGCGCTCGGCGATGCCGACTTCGTCTCCGCGGGCTCGGGCGCGCGGTTCTGGCACCCCGGGAGAAGGGCGCCCGCGCCCGGGAAAAAGGTCATCGTGATCGCAAGCGCGCGGGCAAGCTTCGGCGGACCGATTCGAGATTGCATGGGAGCTCCTTCAAGACAGCTGCATTTTTCGATGCGCGTTGCGCGCGAATAGGGCCTCTCGCGGGATTCCGCCATCAGCGAATGGCCCGAGGGGGTGCCGCATGCTACCTCCCCGAAACGTTGTTTCGATTGGCTTGTTGGCGCCCGATCCGGGGAGCGGCGCCTTACCTAAGGACTGTTTGATGCCCCCGTACGCCACTACGCTCGCCAGCGCCTGCCTGGCAGCCATTCTTGTGCCTTTGGCGCCGTCGGCGGCGCTCGCTGCGTCGCCCGCGAGCCAGGCCGCCGCGCGCGACGCGCAGGGTCGCAAGATGATGGCAGCGCACGATTACACCGCGGCGTGCGCGAAGTTCGAAGAGAGCCAGTCGATTTCGCCGTCGGTGGCGGCGTCGCTCGACCTCGGGGCCTGTTACGAGAAGAGCGGCAAGCTCGCGTCGGCATGGAATGCGTACAAGTCGGCGGCGGCGGCTGCCGCGGCCGGACACCAGAAGGCGCACGCGCAGGCTGCGCGCAAGGCGATGTCGCGCGTCGAGTCGAAGATGTCGCGCATCACGATCAACGTCGCGGACAGCGCGCGGGCCTCGGGCCTCGAAGTGCGCATGGACGGCAATGCCGTCGACGCGAGCGATTGGGGCAATGCGCTCCCGAAAGACGGGGGCAGCCACGACGTCGAAGCGACTGCGCCGGGCAAGAAGGCGTGGAAGAAGCACGTCGATCTCGACGCGAACGGGCAGACCGTGACGGTCGACGTGCCGTCGCTCGAAGACGACGCACCGCCCAAGAAGGTCGCGGTAGCGGGCGGCGCCAAGGGGTCGAACGGCGAGGGCGCCGCGGACGGATCGAACCCTGCGCCCGAAGGCGCGACGGCCGCCGACAAGGACCCGCATCCGGGCCAGTCGCAGCGGACGATCGGGATCGCGGTCGGCATCGCGGGCATCGCGGGCATCGCGACGGGAATCGTCGCCGGCATCGTCGCGAGCTCCGACGCCAACAGCCTGAAGGCCGCGTGCGGCTCCGGCCCCACGTGCGATTCGAGTAACCAGGGGACCCATGATTCGGCGGTCACCTGGGCCACCGTTTCCGACGTGACGTTCATCGTGGGCGGCGCGGCTCTCGCGACGGGCGCCGTCATTTATCTTACGGCGCCGCGCGATACGGGCGCCGTGTCTTCGGTGGGAATCGCCCCGGCCGCCCGAGGCACGGGTCTTTCGCTTGTCGGGAGGTTCTAAAATGCGAGCTCGTTTCCGTGCCGTTCTCTTCGCGGTCGCCGTCTGCGGGCTTGCAGTTCCGGCCTGCGCCAACCTCGTCGGTGTGCAGGACTACAACTTCGTTCCGGATGGGGGCGCGTCTCCGCAGTCGACGACGGGATCGGGCACCGGCGAAGCCGCGGGCTCCTTCACCGGAAGCACCGGCACGGGCACCGGCACCAGTGGCAGCGTCCAGCAGACCAGCGGCAACCAGACCGGGAGCACGGGCTCGGTCACGGGAAGCCAAACGGCGGCGGCTGGGTCGATCGCGTCCACGGGCACGACGG
>DATHQY010000109.1:0-2737 GCA_035482215.1 Polyangiaceae bacterium
CGAGACCGATGTTCTCGGGCGTAACGTCGCGGTGGACCACGCCGAGCGCGTGGGCGTGATCCAGGGCCGACAGAATCGGGAGGAGCACCGCCAGCGCTTGGTCCGGCGCGAGCGGCCCGCGCGTTTTCAAGTATTGGCCGAACGTCTCGCCGCGCAGGAGCTCCATGAGCAGCGCGAGCGTCCCGTCCGGCTCTTCGACCAGGTCATAGATGCGAACGATGTTCCGGTGAGCGAGCATCGCGCCGATGCGCGCCTCGTGCCGGATGCGCTCTTGGGTATCGCGTCGATCGTTCGAGCACAGCTTCGCGGCGACGTCGGCACCGGTGGCCTCGTTGCGAGCGATCCAGACGTCGGCCATTCCTCCGGACGCGAGTCGCCGCAGCAAACGATACTTGCCGCCTGCGAGCCTCGATCCCGGAGCACGGGGCGAGCGGCGGCTCACGGATCGTTCTCGCCGTCGCTGCGCTCGCCCGAAGGGTCCACGGCATAGAGGTCGCGTTTCTTCAGGAGCTCCCGCAAGTGATGGCGCGCGAGGTCTGCTTCGCGCGCCGCGTGCGAGAGATTGTCTCGGCAGCGTCGCATCAAGGCGGTGAGGTACGCGCGTTCGAAGCGCTCGATTGCTTTGGCCTTGGCGGGCGCGAAGGGCCCCGAAAGAACGAGCGCCGCGCGCTCGTCGCGAGTGCCCCGAAACCCGAATCCCTCGCCGGCGATGTCGGTGCGGCGGATCGCAGGCTCGCTCGTGAGGGCCGCCGCTCGCGCGATCACGTTGCGCAGCTCGCGCACGTTGCCCGGCCATGGTCGCGCCTGCAGATCGGCCATCGCGTCCGCATCGATCGTGCCCGGCGCGCCGAGTTCTTGGAGAAAAGCCGTGCAAAGAATCGGAACGTCCTCCAAACGCTCGCGCAACGGAGCGATCAGCACGCGTACCTGGGCGAGGCGAAAGTAGAGGTCCTCGCGGAATCGGCCGTGTTCGATTTCGCGTCGCAAGTCGCGGTGCGTAGCGGCAAGAACGCGCACGTCGATCTTGACGGGCGCGGTTGCGCCCACGCGCGTGATCTCGCGTCGTTCGAGCACGCGCAAGAACTTCGCTTGCAACTCCGCAGGCAGCTCGCCGATCTCGTCGAGAAAGATCGTTCCCCCCTCGGCCGCTTCGAAGAGCCCGATGCGGCGGTGATCCGCGCCGGTGAAAGCGCCCTTTTCGTGACCGAAGAGAAGGGACTCTGCGAGCGATTGAGGGAGGGCCGTCGCGTCGACGACCACGAACGGCGCCTTCGCGCGCGGAGAGTGTCGGTGGATCGCCCGCGCGACTTCCTCCTTTCCGGTTCCCGTTTCACCCTGGACGAGTACGGTGAGATTCTTCGGTGCGATGCGCTCGAGCACTGCGAACAACTCGCGCATCGGCGGAGAACCCCCGACGAGGTCGCCGAAGGCGCGCTGGCTTTCGCCGGTGCCTGATGCGGCCTCTTCACCTTCGTCGAGGCGAAGAACGGTACCGCCCACCGTGATCTCGGCGCCAGGTGCAATTTCCATTTCCACGATGCGATGAGGGCCGAGCCATGTTCCGTTGGTGCTCGCTGCGTCACGAACGCGCACCCGTGTCCCGGATCGCATCACTTCGAGGTGCACTGCGCTCACACGAGGGTCGGCGAGCACCAAGTCGTTGGTGCGGTGACGACCTACGGTCGCAAAGGATCCCGTAATCGCGAGCCCGCTCCCCATCCCCGGCCCGCCAATCGCCAGGAACCTGGGCGGCACCCCGCGCGCGGCCGTGCGCGGCGCCTCGTTGAGCTCTGTCTCACCTCGGGCGGTCGCGCCGCCATCGCCCGCGGTCGCGCCGTCCAGGCGACCCGCGCGCGGACCGAGTGGTTTCGAGGCCGTCCCCATCGGACAAGCGTAGCCGACTTGCCGCGGACTTGTTTCGTCGGCCAGGCTCGCGGTACGGTCCTCTGAGGCCATGGCCTTGCGCGATTCACGCGCGGTGTACTTCGCGCTCCTTTCATCGGCATCGGCCATTCTGATCGCAGCGAGCGCGCGCGCCGAAACGCCTACCGAATCCCCATCGGCGGAAGTGGGTGCGGCGCGGGCTCTGTTTTTTGATGCACTGCGTGAAGAGCAGGCCCACCAGCTGGATGACGCGCTTCGGGACTTCTTGCGTGTGCGGGCTGTCCGAGACACTCCGGCGGTCGAATACCGCATTGCATCGTGCGAAGAGGGCCTGGGCCGTCTTGCGGCCGCGTTCGCGGCATTCGAGGCGGCGGTCTCGCTCGCGGGCAACGATCCGCGCGACGCAGACGTGGTCGAGGCCGCGCGCCGCGAGCTCGAGGGGCTCGCGCCACGCGTCGCGCGACTGACCATGGTGACGGGCGCGGGCGGGCCGGGAGCGCCCGTTCCTGTCCTCGCGCTCGACGGACAGGTGCTCGCTCCTGCGAGCCTGGGGTTGCCGCTCGTCGTCGATGCGGGCCCTCACGTCATCACTGCGACCTATGACGGCCTTCCGGCGCTTCGAAGGGAAGTCGTGCTCGCGAGAGGCGAGTCCGCGGCGTGGACGGTGCCCCCTCCTCCCGAGGCGGCGCCCGCATTCTTGCCGACCGCCACGAAGAGCGCCTCGCATGCGAACCTCCGGTACGGAGCCATCCTCGGATGGGTCGCGGGAGCCGCCTTGGTCGCGGGCGGCGGCGTGCTCCTCTGGCTACGAAGCGACGACATCGCCAATCTCAATCGAACGTGCCCCAGCGGC
>DATHQY010000110.1:0-6852 GCA_035482215.1 Polyangiaceae bacterium
TTCAACGGCAAATACCCCGGGACGACGGCCCGCAAGCTCGCGAACGGCGAGACCGCGACCACCGCACGCACGCGCGGCTCTTTCCCCGCCCAAAGAATGGCCGTCGCGGCCCCGTAGGAATGGCCCATAGCGCCGATCGGACCGAGCGGTCCTTCGCGCGCTGCCACCGCGTCGAGGACGACGCCGAGATCGCGCGCTTCGTTCACGCCGTACGTGAGCACGTCGCCGGTCGAACGGCCGTGCCCGCGCGAATCGACGAGGACCGCCCTGTACCCTTCGCGCGTCAGGAGCGACGCCCACTCCCCCATGGTCGCCTGGCTGTCGCGCACGCCGTGCAGCACGAAGACGGTAGCGCGCGGGCGCCGATCCTGCGCGGCCGGCGACACGACACGTACCGAGAGAACGGCTTCGGAGCCGCCGCCGGACGCGGACGTGTCGCCGAAAGCGCCGCCGGAAGCACCGACCCGGATGCGCCATTCCCCGGGTAGCGGCGCGGGCGCCGGACGACCGGCGTTCGGTGCGCGCACGATGATCGACGCCGCGATCTCGACGAAGGGCCTTCGCGCGACGGCGAGCGCGAGAGCCCCGCGAGCCAGCCCGGCGAGGGCGCGCGCGGTTTCGCGGCGAATCGGGCGCACGGCCATGTCGGGGGCGTCCGTCATGCTATGGGGCCCATGGTAGAAGCGGCGATGCACGGCTGGACACTCTTCCTCACGGTCTTCGGGCTCATTTTCGTCGCCGAGCTGCCCGACAAGACCGCACTGGCGGCGCTCGTTCTCGCGACCCGGCATCGGGCCGTCCCGGTGCTGATCGGTGCGGGCCTCGCGCTCGCGGTGCAGAGCCTCGTGGCCGTGACGGCCGGCCAGCTCTTCTCGCTTCTGCCCCATCGTCCGGTCCAGGTGGCGGCGAGCCTCCTGTTCCTCGTGTCCGCCGTCGTGATGTGGCGCCGCAAGGAAGAAACCGAGGACGACATCGCCGACGGCCGCGCGAGCGCCGGCTTCTGGTCGACGACCGGTCTCGTGTTCACGATCGTATTCATCGCGGAATGGGGGGATCTCACCCAGCTTGCGACCGCAGCGATGGCCGCGGAATATCGCGCCCCGGTCATCGTGTTCACGAGCTCGACGCTCGCCCTGTGGGCGGTTGCCGCCATCGCCGTGTTCGTGGGCAACCGCGCGGGCAAGCTCCTGGATCCGCACCTGACCCAGCGCGTGGCGGCCGTGCTCTTCGGCCTCGTGGGCGCGGCTCTATTGGTGCACGCGCTCCAGGCCTAGAATCGCACCGGGGCGGGAGGACGAGAGCGATGCGAGATTTGCAGGGTCGCGTGGCCGTGGTGACCGGCGCGGCAAGCGGGATCGGGCGCGCGATGGCCGCTCGCTTCGCGCGAGCCGGGATGCGGCTCGTCCTCGCGGACATCGAAGAAGAGCCGCTCGGCCTCGTGCGCGACGAACTCGCGAGCGAAGGCGGCTCCGTGACGGCGGTTCGAACCGACGTCGCGAACGCCGACGAGGTGACCGCCCTCGCGCGCCGCACGTACGAAGCTTTCGGCGCCGCGCATCTTCTCTGCAACAACGCCGGCGTCGGCGCCGGCGGGCTCGCGTGGGAGATCTCGCTCGCCGACTGGCAATGGTGCATGGGGGTCAATTTCTGGGGCGTCGTGCACGGGATCCGTGCGTTCGTTCCCGGCATGATCGCGCAGGGCCTGGGCCACGTCGTCAACACCGCGTCGCTCGCGGGCCTCGTCGACGGGCCTGGGATGGCGCCGTATTTTGCCTCGAAGCACGCCGTCGTCTCGCTCAGCGAGACCCTGCATCACGACCTCGCGATCGCCGCCGGTGGCCGCGTGAACGTGAGCGTCGTGTGCCCTTCGTGGGTCAAGACGGGCATCGCCGAGTCAGCGCGCAATCGCCCCACGGGTCACTCCGAGGTTCCGCGCAAGCCCTCTTCCGCCGCGATGATGATGCGCGACCACGTTCGTGGCGCCGTCGAAAACGGGACGGCTCCGGAGGACGTGGCCGACCAGGTGCACGATGCGGTCGTCGAACGGCGCTTCTGGGTGCTGACCCACCCCGCGCGCAGCGGCGCGATCGAGCGGCGCACGCAGGGAATTCTCGCGGGAAAGATCCCGCCGTTCGAACGCAATACGTGAGCTGAACCAGGTGGCGGGCAAAGAAACAGGGAGGAAGGGAGGTCGAGAGAGCCAGTCAACCGAGGTGCACTCGCCGACGAAGGCTCGATCCGGCCCCCTCGGGCCCGCTCAATTTCCCTCCTTCCCTCCTTCCCTCCTTCCCTCCCTGTCTCCCCCTCTCTCACGTGACTCGTCTTCAGGCGTATTCGACGACCGTGCGGATCGACTTGCCTTCGTGCATCAAGTCGAACGCTTCGTTGATCCGTTCGAGCGGCAGCTTGTGCGTGATGAGGCTGTCGATGTCGATCTTCTTGTCCATGTACCAATCGACGATGCGAGGAACGTCCGTACGCCCCCGCGCGCCGCCGAACGCCGTGCCCTTCCACACGCGCCCCGTCACGAGCTGGAACGGCCTCGTTTGAATCTCTTGCCCCGCGCCCGCCACCCCTACGATGACACTCACTCCCCAGCCGCGGTGGCAGCACTCGAGGGCCTGGCGCATCAGACGAACGTCGCCGACGCATTCGAAGCTGTAGTCCGCCCCGCCGCCGGTCAATTCGACCAACTGCGGCACGATGTCGCCTTTCAGCTCTTTCGGATTCACGAAATGCGTCAATCCGAAACGCCGCGCGATCGCCTCGCGCGCCGGATTCACGTCGACGCCGATGATCTTGTCCGCACCGACCATCCGCGCGCCTTGCACGACGTTGAGGCCAATCCCGCCGAGCCCGAAGACGACCACGTTCGCTCCGGCCTCGATCTTCGCCGTGAAAAGCACGGCGCCGATGCCCGTCGTCACGCCGCAACCGATGTAACAAATCTTGTCGAACGGTGCGTCGGCCCGCACTTTCGCGACGGCGATCTCCGGAAGCACCGTGTGGCGAGCGAACGTCGAGCACCCCATGTAATGGTGAATCTTCGTCTTGCCTATCGAAAACCGGCTCGTCCCGTCCGGCATGACGCCCTTGCCCTGCGTCGCGCGGATGGCCGTGCAGAGGTTCGTCTTGCGGCTCAAGCAGGATTTGCACGCGCGACATTCCGGCGTGTAGAGCGGAATGACGTGATCGCCTTTGGCCACGCTGGTGACCCCCGGTCCAACATCGGCGACGATGCCGGCGCCCTCGTGACCGAAGATCGCGGGGAACAGCCCTTCCGGATCGCCGCCCGATCGCGTGAATTCGTCCGTATGGCATACGCCGGTCGCGCGGAGCTCGACCAGCACTTCGCCGGCTTTCGGGCCTTCGAGCTCGACGTCTTCGACGACCAGAGGCTTGCCGGGTTCGTACGCGACAGCGGCGCGGGTCTTCATCGATCGCGAGAATACACGACTCACTCCTCGGCGGAGTTCTCGCCGATCTCGCGAAGCACGTCGTCCACACCCACGGCCGACAGACGACCGAGCTCGGTATCGCTCGCGAACGAACGGCCGATCATTCGGTCGATGTAGAGCGTTCCGTTGAGGTGGTCCATTTCGTGTTGCATGATACGCGCGGGCCATCCGGCAAGCCGGGCCGTGACGGGCGCGCCGCGCTCGTCGACGCCTTGTGCGACGACGGTGTTCGCGCGGCGCACGAGCGCGCCGTATCCGCGCACGCTGAGGCAACCCTCGTAGAACGTCATGTCGTCGCCCGGAACCAGCGTGACTTCGGGATTCACCAACACCACGAGCGGCAGCGCGCGTCGGCCACGGAGCGTTCGCGTCGCTTCCGGAACGTGCGCCATGCGCTCATCGGAATCTTCGGCCACGAAGATGCGGAGCGGGACGCCGATCTGCGGCGCGGCAAGGCCGACGCCGGGCGCCGCGCGCATCGTGTCGACCATGAGCTGCACGAGCTCCGCGAGAGCGGGCGTGCCGAGGAGCGACGCGGGGACTTCTCGCGCGCGACGGCGCAGCACCGGGGCCCCGGCCTGCACGATCGGCACGCTGGGGTTTCGAACGGCAAGCCAAGCTTCGAGATCGAAAGGCATCGCAGAGGATTGTCCCTCGACGGCGAGCCGAAGCCTAGGAGGATGGGACAGGCGATTCAGAACGTGAGTCGCAATTCGACCGACACGGGAGCGTAATAGTACGTCGTATTGCCGCCGCAGAGGCTCGTGCTGGAAGTCGAGCCCAGGGCGTTGAGACAAACATTATTCTCGTAACCGTTGATCGAAAAGAAAGGCAGGTCGAGACGGACGCCGACCGACAAGTGCGAATGGTACGTGCGGAGGAACTCGACGCCCGCTTCCCCGAAGGCTCCGAGACCGCTGTTATTTCCTTCGAATCCGATCGCCGGGATCTGCAGGTTCAGATACTCCCAGCCAAGGCCCGCTCCGACGAACGGGGTCACGTCCGTCTCGTTGAAGAAATAGCGGCCTCCCACCTCGGCCATGAAGAAGCCGACCGCCGGCGAGGTCGACGAGCCCGGTCCGCTGCCAAAGCGGATGTCCCCCCCGATTTCCCACGCTTTGGTCTCGTAATGCACGCGCAGGTTGAGGCCGGGCGCGGGACCGAAGCTTTGATCGAGGGGCGGAAGCTCGCCGACGACACCGAGCGAGAAGTGCACGCTGCCGCCGCCCTTCTTCGGCGCGCCGTGGGTCTCCTGCCCCACGAGGTTGTCGAACTTCTCGGTTTCCGCGATGGGCGTTCCGTGCACGATCGATTGGGCGAGCCGCGGCGCCGCGACGGCCGCCTCTTCGATTCCGCTGAGGCGTAACTCGCGCACGTCCGCCGTGACTCCCGGCGTGTCACCCTCGCGCGTCACGGAGAGGATGATGATGCTTCCGAGCTTTCCGAGCGTGACGTGGTAGTGCGCGTCCGGCGGTGGATTGAGCCGGGCGATTTCGCTGCAGACCAGGAGCGCCGCCGTCCGCGCATCCGGGTCGTCGATTCCTTCGTGCGCGTCGAGTCGGCACGACGTGTCGGAATGCGGCGCCGTGGCGCCGGCGGAAGGGAGTGCGGGGAGTGCGGCCGGCGCCTCCGCGGTCGAATCCGCGGAAGCCGTGGACGCGGCCGCGACGATCACCCCGAACGCCGAACCGGTCACCCACGCACACCGTCTCGCGTACCGCTTGCACATCGCAAATGAACTCATTGACTCCCCCGTTTCGCAAAGCGCGGGCCAAACCCAAGCGTGCCACAGGCCGAAGCATTTCCACAACTTAGGCAATCGGGTGGCGCACGCCCTTCACATACCGTGAATCCGGAGTCATGGTGGCCGGCCCACCCGTGAATCTCTTTTTCGATCTCGACGGCACCCTGACCGATTCGCGCCCCGGCATTCTCGCGAGTCTTCGCCATGCGCTTCGCCTGCTCGGACGCGAATCGCCCCCGGACGCGCAATTGATGCGTTTCATCGGACCTCCGACGCACGACGCCTTTCCCGAACTTCTCGGTTCGCGCGATCCCCGCCTCGTCGAGCGCGCGATCGCGCTCTATCGGGAGCGGTACTCGGAGGTGGGCCTCTTCGAAGCGAGCGTCTACCCCGGCGTCGCGGAGGGCGTGGCGGCGCTCTCCTCGGCCGGCCACCCCCTGCGGGTCGTCACTTCGAAGCCGCGTGTCTACGCCGACCGGATGATCGACCACTTCGGCCTCCGCCCGTTCTTCGCGGAGGTCTGCGGATCGGAGCTCGACGGAACGCTGGGCAACAAGGGGGATCTCATCGCGCACGTCCTGGCCACGCGCGGCCTCGCGCCGGCGAGCACGTGGATGTTCGGTGATCGCAAGCACGACATCGCCGGCGCACGCAGCAACGGCGTGCATGGTGCCGGGGTGCTGTGGGGCTACGGATCGCGCGAGGAGCTCGAAGAGGCAGGCGCCGAATGCGTGTACGCCTCGATGCGCGAGCTCGTCGGGGTTTTCGGACTCAACGACAGCCGCTCCACGCGGAGCTCTCCCAGCGTGAAGTAGAACGTCGCGCCCTGCCGGATACGCCCTTCGGCCCAGATCCGGCCACCGTGGCGCTCGACGATGCGACGCGCCGTCGCGAGGCCGATACCGGTCCCGGGGTAGTCGCGCGCGCTATGCAATCGCTGAAAGGCCGTGAACAGGCGCGCGCCGTGGGCCATATCGAAACCCGCCCCGTTGTCCCGCACGAAGAACGTCCTCTCTTCGCGGCTGCCGTCGCCGCTCGCCGTGAGTGTGACGCCGAACTCGATGCGCGGCGACGGCGCGGACTTCGTGAACTTCCACGCATTGCCGAGCAAGTTGTCGAGCAGCGTGCGCGCGAGCACGGCATCCATCGGCTCGACCAAGCCGTCCTGCACGACGACCTCGACTTGCGGCGCGGGTTCCGCTGCCGCGAGCCGCGCGGCGCAGCCGCGCGCGAGCGCCGAAAGATCGACCGGCTCGGCGCGCGCTTCGCTGCGGCTCAATCGCGCGAGCGACAGAAGCGCGTCGATGAGGTCCGCCATCTGCACAGCGTTGTCGCGAATTTTGCCGAGGGATTCGATCGCTCCGCCCTCGAGCTTCTCGCCGTAATCCTCGAGCACGACGCGCGCGAACCCGTTGATGGCGCGGAGCGGAGCGCGAAGGTCGTGGGCCACGGAATAACTGAAGGCCTCGAGCTCGCGGTTGGCCGCGCGCAGTTCGACTTCGGTCCGGCGAAGCTCGCCGTTGCGTGCCTCGAGCGCGGCGTGCGCCGTCCGCAGCTCGTCGTGCGCCTTCGCGAGATCCTGCGGTGACGGAATCGCGAGCGCCTGCGGGACGAGCCGCACGAGCAAGATCGCGGTCGGCACCGAAGCCG
>DATHQY010000111.1:0-11077 GCA_035482215.1 Polyangiaceae bacterium
CGCCCGATTCGCGTCTTGCAGGCCCTCCGGTGGGACGACTCGGTCGAGACGGGCTTTCTGAAGGGCCGCCCGCGCGAAAATCCGAAGATCGACAGCACGTATTACGACAAGGTCGATCTCGGGTTCGACGTGCGAACGAAGTGCGACGAGTTCGAAGCGATCGCCCGCGACATCGAGCACAACCTCGGCGCGAGCGATCCCATCGCGGCCATCATGCAGGCGACGGCGCTCGAATACCGCGACGTCGTCCAGATGCTAGCGGCGCGGGGCACGCCGGCGTTCTACGCGTCGTCGCGCCGGCTGTACGGATCGCCCAAGGACAAGTTCCCCGACGGGCGTCTCAGCGTGCGCGACCTCGGGCAGCTGCTCTACGGGCTCTTGACCAAGGTCGACGAATGGGGTGGACCGGGATTCGGCGGTTCACCCGCGTATCCGCGCACGATCGACGCGACGGAAGCCGCGCGCCAGCTCGGCGAGAGGCTGGCGGCATTTTTCGGGGACGCGCACGTCCGCGTCGAGGCGGACAACGGGATTCTCGCGGACGCCGCCGCCGGCAGCGACTACGTCAAAGTGCGAACGGGCGCCAAGTTCAGCGATCGCGACATCGACATTCTCGAAGTGCACGAGGGTTGGGTGCACGTGGCGACGTCGCTCAACGGCCAGCAGCAGCCCGTCGCCAAATGGCTTGCGAAAGGGCCGCCGCGCACCGCGGCCGTGCAAGAGGGCCTGGCGGCGCTCGTCGAGATGTTCACGTTCCGCACGCACCCGCGCAGGGCGCGGCGGCTCAACGACCGCATCCTCGCGGTCGACAAAGCCGAGGACGGGGCGGATTTTCTCGACGTGTTCGAGTGGTTTCGCACCGAGGGCTACGACGAGCAAGAATGCTTCAACAATACGCGCCGCATCTTCCGCGGCGGCGTCGTGACCGGCGGCGCGCCCTTCACGAAGGACGCGTGTTATTGCAAGGGCATTGTGCTCAACTACGCGTTCATCCGGAGCGCGATTCAGCACAATCGGCTCGATCTGATTCCCATGCTCTTCCTCGGGAAAGTCGCCCACGAGGACGTGCCGGTACTCGCGCGCCGCATCGCCGACGGAGTCGTGAAGCCGCCACGGTTCTTGCCGCCGATGTTCCGCGATTTGAACGGCCTCGCGATCTGGATGGCGTACTCGACGTTCTTCTCGCTCCTCGGCAGCGACGCGATCGCCGATCATTACGCGAAGGTGTTCCTCCTCTAGCCGCCCGAGGATGGCGCACGATGAAACGAGCGCACGAGGCCGAAGAGCACGCGTGGCGCTTCGTACGTGCACCGTGGCGTATCGAAGCGCCACTCATGCGACATCGTCGGGACTAGTGGCGCCGACCGGCGCCTGATTGGCGCATGGATGGCGGTTCAATGCGCCATATTCGGCAAACATGGCGCCGTTGTGGACCTCCGCGATAGAACCTGCGGCGAGCCTGTCGCATAGAACGTGTCACATGGCGCACGCATCGGCGTCCAATGCGACAAACGCGACTTTGATGGCGCATAACTGTTGCACGGGGGCGCCACGAGCATGCGCATCGGCGCCAAGGGCGTGCGGAGCGGGCGTGCTCATGACCACAAATGCGCCAGGATGTCGCTCCCGTGCGCCACGTTCGCGCAGGAAGTCGCCTTTTCCCGCGTTTTCGTGCGAGAGTCGCGGGAGCATGCCCCACATTCCTGGCCCCGCGGCGCACGCTCTGGTCGCGCGTGCGACGAGCACGCTCGGTCTTCTCCAGGGTGACCTTGCTGCGCTGCTCGGCGTCTCACGCCGCACGGTTCAGCGGCACTTCGCGTCGCACGTCATGCCGTACTCGGAGCACTTGCACACGCTCGCACGTGCCGTGTACCCGCGCGACGCCGCGCTGGCCGCGGAGCTCGCCGCCGAGGGCGGGAAGACACTCGAGCAGCTTGGCATCGTGCCTCCCGCGCCTCCGCCGCAGCCTGCGCCACCCGCCGTGCCCTCCGCGCCGGTGCCGCCTCCGCGCAAGCCGCCGCCGACGCGCTTGCTGGTGGAGTCGATCGTGTGCGCCGCGGCCGACACGATGCAGGCGCCGCCTGCCGCCGTGCGCGACGTGCTGCGCGCGGCGTTCACCCGTGCGCGCGGGTTGGGGCTCACCGTCGAAGAAATCGACGAGGCGCTTCGCGCGCCGGCCGAGCCGGAGCGCGAAGGCACGGCTCCGGAGCAGGCGGAAACCGTCTCGGCGGACGGGACGCGCGGCGCCCGTGGAAAAGCCGGCCGCTCGGGTCGTCGCCGCGAGCGCTGAGCGCTCTTCGCAGGTGCGGGGATTTCACCGTGGGTCTGCCTTCTCTTTCGAAGAAAGCCGCTGCTGCACGCCTCCACGCAGCGATTGCAGCCGGTGCAGCGACCTCGGACGATCCATTCAAACATGCGAGGGCTTCCATTCTCGTTGGGCTTCGTGCCGCGTCCAGACCTCGTCGAGACCGCCGATGAGCAGCCGGCGGCCCTTGTCGGGGTGCGTCCCCGGCGCGTCCGAGCGCTCATGCATGCCCCGGCTCTCGTCTCGTGCCAGGGCCGCCGAATAGCAAACACCGAAAAAAGAACGACGCGCGGGATTCGCGCGGCCGACGACTGCGAATCGCTCATTGCCATGTACGAAAAAACCTCACGGCTCGCGGCGAGGATCGGGCGCAGCGAAAGACCGAAGCCGATCGTCCGCGGAAGCGAAGGCTTGGCGCGAGGCGGTCAAAAACCGCCCCGCTCGTAGCGCGGCGGCCTGACCTGCGGAAGAAACGCCGGGGCTCGGGCCTTAAAGTCGGACCATGAGCACCCCTTCTCGTCCCGAAGTCGCCGGGGCCGCCATCGTGCCCGGTGCGGGCCTCGACTGGAACGCGACCTCGCGCGACTATCTCGAGCACCGTCCCGGATACCCACCGAGCTTCTTTCGACTCCTCCGCGAAGTGGAAATAGGCCTCCCGGGCCAGGACATTCTGGACCTCGGTACGGGAACCGGCGCGCTCGCGATTCCCTTCGCGCGCCAGGGTGCACGCGTCGTCGGCATCGACGCCTCGGAATCCCAGCTCGCCGCAGCCCGCGATGTCGCTATGCGCGAGGCCCTGCCCCTCGACCTTCGCTTTGCCCTCGCCGAGCGGACCGGCTTGCCCGACGCGTCGTTCGACGCGATCACGGCGAGCATGTGCTGGCGCTACTTCGAAACGGCGCGCATGGTCGAGGAAGTACCCAGGCTTCTCCGTCCGAACGGGATCCTGCTCATCGCGTCGATCATCTGGGCGCGGGTGGACAACGACATCACGCGCGCGACCGACGCGCTCATCGCCCGCTACAACCCGCAGGCGGTCGCCGGAGCGGGCGGCAGGCGCGAGGAGCCGGTGCCCGCTTGGTCCGCCGAGCGCTTTCGCTTGCGGACGTACCACACGTACGTCGAGCCGCTCGCGTTCACCCGCGAATCGTGGCGCGGGCGCATTCGCGCGAGCAAGTGGATCGGCGCCGCGCTTCCGGCCGATCGCGTCGAGGCCTTCGATCGCGAGCTCGATCAGGCCCTCCGCGAGCGCGGTGCGGAGCGCTTCGACGTCCCTCATCAGATCACGATTCACGCATTCGTCCCGCGCCGTCCTCCGGGCGAGTGAAGCCACTTCAACGGCCCCTCGATGCGGCGCGCGTGGATCTTGTCGGCCTCGGCCGCGCGCGGACGTGCGTGTCGCTCAGATCCCGCCGGAGCTCGGCGCGGGAATCGCGCGCTGGTTGTAGAGGAGCTTGGTGCGGCGCTCGATCTCCTCGGGAGGGAGCTTCGCGAAATCTTCGGCGAAGTCCGCGCCCACCGCGAGGCCGCGCTGGACCGCGGGCCGCGCGCTCAGCTCTTCGAACCAGCGCTTCACATACCGGAAGTCGTCGAGGTTTTGCTG
Source organism: Polyangiaceae bacterium (assembly GCA_035482215.1). Lineage (GTDB taxonomy): Bacteria > Myxococcota_A > Polyangia > Polyangiales > Polyangiaceae > Palsa-1150. The sequence goes on from DATHQY010000111.1 coordinate 3,909, forward strand.
TTGCGCCTTCCAGTTCACGACCCACGGATACGAAATCACGTCCGCGATCGTGTACGACGACCCGGCGAGGTAGCGGCGGTCGTACAGGCGGTTGTTCAGAACTCCGTAGAGCCGGTTCACTTCGTCTCCGAAACGACGGACCGCGTACGACTGGTCGCCTTGCTTGTCTCCGAGGCGGAGGAAGTGCCCGAGCTCGCCTGTCTTGGGGCCCTGGTTGGCCACTTGCCACACCAGCCACTGGGTTATCTCGTAGCGAACCCGAACGTCCGTCGACCACAGCTTGCCCGACTTCTCCGCGAGATAGAGCAAGATCGCGCCGGATTCGAAGATGGAGATCGGCGGTCCGCCGCCGGCAGGATCGTCATCGACGAGGACGGGCATCCTGTGATTCGGATTCAGCGCCAAGAAACTCGGCTGAAACTGGTCCCCACGCCCGATGTTGCAGGGGACGACGCGGTACTCGAGACCTGCCTCCTCGAGGAAGATCGTGACCTTCTTGCCATTCGGGGTGGGCCAAAAATGGACGTGGAGCAAGACATGCCTCTTGGTTCGTTGATGCGTGCGCGAGAGCCGTGTGCGCGAAGGATAGCCTTCCCGCAGGGGTCGATCGCATGAGGAATTCTCATAGGGCGCGTTGCGGAGGCGCGGGACCTGACGCGCGTCCCTTCCAGAGCGCGAACAGCGCGGGATACACGAGGAGTTCGAGGAGGAACGACGTCACGAGACCGCCGACCATGGGAGCGGCGATGCGCTTCATAACGTCGGCCCCCGTTCCGCTGCTCCAGAGAACCGGCGCAAGGCCGAGGATCATCGTCGCGACGGTCATGAGCTTCGGTCGCAAGCGCTTCGCCGCGCCCTCGACGATCGCCTCCTCCAGGTCTTCGAAGGTCGCGAGCCGCCCGTCGCGGACGCGCCGGTCGTGGGCGAGCGTCAGGTAGAGAAGCATGACGACGCCCGTCTCCGCATCGAGGCCCGCGAGCGCGATGACGCCCACCCAGACGGCGACGCTCAAGTTGTAATGAAGGAGATAGAGGAGCCAGAACGCGCCGACGAGCGAGAAGGGGACCGCGAGCATGACGATGAGCGTCTCGGCGATCGACCGCGTGTTCGAGTAGAGGAGCAGGAACACGATTCCGAGCGTCAGCGGGACGACCCATTCGAGGCGTTCCTTGGCGCGCTCGAAATACTTGAACTGACCGACCCACTCGAGGTGCGTCCCCGGCGAGAGCTGCGCGTCGCGAGCGACCGCCTGCTTCGCCTCGGCGACGTAGTCGGCGATCGGGCGATTCGTGTCGACGAAGACGAAGCCGACGAGCTTCCCGCCCTCGCTCCGGATCATCGGCGGCCCGAGAACGCTGCGGAGGGTGGCGACCTGCGCGAGCGGAATCTGGGCGCCCGACGGCGTGGCGATTCGCGTTCGCTCGAGCAAGACGGGTTCGTCGCGGTACTCGCGGGCGTAGCGGACCTGGATCGGGTAGCGCGCCCGGCCGGCGACGACTTCGGAGACGTTTTCGCCGCCGATCGATTGGGACACGGCCCGGTTCACGTCCTCGGCGCTGAGGCCATGGCGAGCGGCTTGCTCGCGGTTCACGTCCACGTCGATGTAGAACCCGCCGGTCGATCGCTCGGCGAACGCGCTGCGCGTGCCGGGTACTTTGGCGACGGCGTGCTCGACGCGGATGGCGGTCTCTTCGATCGCGTCGAGGTCGTCGCCGAAGACTTCGATGCCCAAAGGACTGCGGACGCCCGTCGCGAGCATTTCGGTGCGCGTCTGGATGGGCATCCACCAGACGTTCGTCATGCCCGGAAAATGGAGCTTGTCGTTCATTTCTTCGAGAAGGCCGTCCCAGGTCATTCCGGGCCTCCACTCCGACGGGGGCTTCAAGACGACCGTCACTTCGGCCATTCCGAGAGGCGCGGGGTCGGTGGGCGTTTCCGCCCGGCCCTCTTTGCCGAATACGCTCGCGACCTCCGGGAACGCCTTGAGCGTCCGATCCATCGCCTGGAGGACCACGGCCGACTCGTTTTCGCTCATTCCCGGCGGCGCTGTCGGCATGTAGAGGATCACGCCTTCGTTGAGCGGTGGCATGAACTCGTGGCCGAGCCGGAGGACGGCGGGCACAGTGAGGACCATGATGCCGGCCGCGAGGCCGATGACGAGCCAACGGTGCTGGACCACCCAGCGCACGACCGGCGCGTACATCGCGGTGAGCCACCGGTTGACGGGGTCCTCGTCGCGCACCTTGCCCCGAATGAGAAGGACGGCCAGCGCCGGCGTCAGCGTGACCGCGAGGATCGACGCGAAGCCGATCGAATAGGTCTTGGTGAACGCCAGCGGCTTGAACAGCCTGCCTTCGGTGGCTTCGAGCGTGAACACCGGCAAGAAGGACACTGTGATGATGAGCAGCGAAAAGAAGATCGACGGCCCGACCTCCTGCATCGCCCGGATGACCACGTCGGTGCGAGAACCGGCCGCGTTCTCGCGCTCGTGCTCGGCGAGCTTCTGGTGGATGTTCTCGATGAGAATGATCGAGGCGTCGACCATCGCGCCGATGGCGACCGCGATGCCACCGAGCGACATGATGTTCGCGGTGAGATGCTGCTCGGCCATGGGGATGAAGGCGAGCAAGACTCCAACGGGGAGCGTCAGAATCGGAATGAGCGCGCTCCGCGCGTGGAGCAAGAAGACGAAGATGACGAGGCTCACCACCACCATCTCTTCGACGAGCGTGCGCCGCAGGGTGCGGATCGATTCTTCGATGAGCTGCGAGCGATCGTAGGCCGGCACGATACGCACGCCGTCCGGCAGCGCCGGCTCGATCTGCCGGATCCTCTCTTTGACGGCGTCGATGACCGTCAGCGCGTTTTCCCCGTATCGCATGACGACGATTCCGCCCGGCGCCTCGCCCTCGCCGTTCAGTTCCGTCAACCCGCGCCGGATCTCCGGGCCGACGCTCACGACCGCGACGTCCTTCACACGGATGGGGGTCCCGTCGATCGATTTGACCGCAGCGGCGCCGATGTCTTCGGGCGACCGAACGTATCCGCGGCCGCGAATGATCGCCTCGTGGCCGCCCATCTCGAGGACGCGTCCACCGACCTCCTGGTTGGCGGCGCGTACGGCGCGGACGACGTCATCCATCGTGACGCCGTGTCCAGTGAGCTTGTTCGGGTCGACGTTGACTTGGTACTGCTTCACGAAGCCGCCGACGCTCGCAACCTCCGCGACGCCCGGCACGCTGCCGAGCGCGTAGCGCAGGTTCCAGTCCTGCATCGACCGAAGCTCGGCGAGATCGTGCTTGCCGCTCGTATCGACGAGCGCGTACTCGAAGACCCAGCCGACGCCGGTGGCGTCGGGCCCGAGCACGGGGTTGACGCCTCGTGGCAGCTTGCCGCGTACGGAGCTCAGATACTCGAGGACGCGGCTGCGCGCCCAGTACATGTCGGTGCCCTCGTCGAAGATGACGTTGACGAACGACATGCCGAACATCGACTGCGCGCGTACGGCCTGCACTTTCGGTGCGGACACGAGCGCGCTCGAGATGGGGTAGGTGATCTGGTCCTCGACGAGATCCGGGCTCTGCCCCATCCACTCCGTGAAGACGATCACTTGCACGTCGGAGAGGTCGGGGATGGCGTCGAGCGGCGCCCGTCGGAGCGAGACCCATCCCCACGCGGTGAAGGCGGCGACGAGGAGGATCGTGAGGAACGGGCGACGGGCGCTCGCGGCGATGATCGACGCGATGGGCCCGCTCCTCGGTGACGCTTCGCGACCGGTGCTCACGGCGCGGGACTCCGCGAATCCCAGTACGTCGCCGCCGTGGCAATGCGAGCCTCGGCGGCGATGAGAAAGACGCCGCTCGCGGCCACCGAGTCCCCCGGGGAGAGCCCCGACAGGACCTCGACCATGCCGCTCGATTCGGCCCCGACTTGCACTTCGGTCGGCCGGAACCGGCCGTGGCCGAGATCCGCGAACACGAGCCGCCGGGGTCCGGTGTAGACGATCGCGGCGATCGGGATTTGAACACGAGGCCCAAGGTCGGTCGCGAGCTCGACGCTCGCGTACATCCCGGGCAGGAGCGCGAGATCGTCGTTCGCGAGCTCGATCCGCACGCGCCCGGTACGCGTCGCCGGATCGACGGAAGGATAGACGTAGGCGACCTTTGCGTCGTAGGCGCGACCCGGGAGGTAATCGAGAGTGACGCGAGCGTCCTGGCCCGCCGCGACTTGCGCGAGATCGGATTCGTAGACGTCGGCCTCGACCCACAGTCGGGTGAGCGCGGCGATGCGATAGAGCTTCGCGCCGGCATCGACCGACGCGCCTTCGACCACGTTTTTCTCGACGATGAATCCGCTCGCCGGCGAAGGCACGGCCAGGTCCTCCGACGGCGTGCCGCTTTGCGCGATGGCGTCGATCTGCGCGTCGGTGAGCCCGAGTAGATGCAAGCGCCGTCGCGCCGCGCTGGCGAAAAGCGGCGGCGGGGCCGCCCCCCCGTCCGCGCCGTCGGGTCCGTGCGACGAATCGATGCTCGTCGCGCGTGAGCCGGCCCGACCGCCGAGCAGGAAGTCTTGCTCGGCGTTGAAGAGCTCCGGGCTGTACATCCGAAAGAGCGGCTGCCCGCGCGCCACGCGCTGCCCGGTCCGATTCGCGTAGAGCTTCGTGATCCAGCCGTGGACTTTGAGCTCGACGTCGGTGAGCGACGTCTCGTCGTACGTCACGTGTCCGACGGCGCGGAACGATTTGCGCATCGGGGCCTCTACGACCGGCGCGGTGCGCACCCCGATGAGCTGACGGCGGGCTTCGTCGATCGTCACGACGCCCCGTTGCCGTTCTTCCCGCGTGACGGGCACGAGGTTCATGCCGCAGATAGGGCAGGTCCCCGGGCCCGCCTGCTTGACCGACGGGTGCATCGAGCACGTGTAATGATCGATGCCGCCCGGGGCGCCGGCGGGCGATGGCTCGATCCCGTGTCCGCCCGCGGAATCGGGGGCCGGCTTGCCCGCAAACCACGCCGCGAGCGTGCCACGAAAGACGAGCGCCGTGACGACGGCCGCCAGGAGGGCCATGATCGCCGCGATCCACGAACGCCGAAGGCGCTGCTTCGTCGGGCGGGTCATGGCGTGACCCCCGCTCCATCGAGGCCGGGCATGCGCCCGCACGCGTGGTCCAACTCCGCGCGACGGCGGTCGACGTCGGCGCTCGCCATCTGCATCTCGAGCTCGACGCTGCGGAGGTTCTTCTCGGCGGCGACGACGCTCACGAAGGGCGCTTGCGAGGCGACGAAGGCGGCCTGCGCTGCGTCGACCTCGTTGCGCGCGACCGGGACGAGGCGCGCTTCGTACAGGCGCACGACGTGCTCCGCTTCCTCGAGCTGCTCGATCGCGACCACGACCTGGGTGCGGGCGGCGTCGCGGATGCGCAGTGCATCGGCGTCGAATTGCGCCCGCATCGCGTTCGCTTCGTCGATCGCGCCGGCGCGGCGACCCGCCTGCACGGGCAGATTGAAGGTGAGCCCGACGGTCCAGCGCTGTTCGGGGGTGTCCCAAAAGACGTTGTAGGCCGTCGAGACGGTGAAGTCGGGATACGACTCTCGCGCCGCGCGTTCGGCGCGCGCCGCCTCCGCACGCGATCGCGCGCGAGCGGCCCGGATGTCCGGGCGGTCGTCGACGGCCTCGGCTTCGAGTTGCGCCTGGTTCAGTGGATCGCGCGAGGCCGGAGACGGCAACGCCGTGGGTGGCGGCGGCAAAGGCTCTCGGGGCGAGCGATGAAGGAGCTCGTTCATCTGCGCGACGGTGACGTTCCGCTGCGAGAGGAGGGTCACCGTGTCGTGCTCCATGTGCGCGAGCTCGAACTCCGCTTGCAGCGCGTCTTGGGCCGCGCCGCGACCCGCCGCGTATTGCGCGGCGGCGGCGGCCCGCATCGCGCGCATCAATTCGACGTGATGCGCGTTGATCTCGATCGAACGCGCGATGACGAAGTACTGGTCGAAGAGCAGCGCCGCCGTCAGCGCGAGGTCGCGAAGCGCCGCGTCGACATCGATCTTGGCTGCATTGGCCTCGGCGGAACGGACCGCCTCGTCCAGCGAAAGTTTGCCTGGCCAGGCGAGCTTTTGGCTGATCATCGCGTCCCACGAGAACCGCGCCTTGGACGACCCGAGCGTCAGCGGCGCCATGTCCACGGTCACCATGGGATCGTCGAGGACCCCTGACTGGCGCGTGCGCGCCGCGGCGGCGCGCCACGCCTGCCGCGCCGATTCGATCGACGGATTGACGCGCAGAACCTCGCGCACGAACGCCGCGCGTTCGAGAAGAGGCCCTTTCGCGATGGCTTCGTCGACGACGAGGCGGGGTCCGTCGCCGGTCGGCGCGCGAGCGCCCTCCGGTTCGACCGGGTCGTAAGCGGCGTGTCCGGTCGTGGCGCAACCAATTGCAAATACGATGGGCACGAACCGCAAGGTTCGACCCGCAGCGGGCAAATCCATGGTGATCCTCTCCGCGTTTTCACGGCCGCGGCGCGCGTTGCGTCCACGGCCGTGGGCACGGCCGCGGCGCGCGTTGCGTCCACGGCCAACCGCGCTGCGCACGCCGGAGCGTGCGCAGGCATTCCGCGATGGCGGGCGGGGTTCTCGTGCAGAACCCCGCGGTCAGCTCATGTGAGAAACACCATCAACTGCGTGCGCCGATCGTCGCCCCACCGAGGAGGGCCGCGCCAGCGCTCCGAAAAACGCAGACTCGCGTTCGGATCGCGCCGCAGCACCGAGGTCGCGTTCGGGATCGCCGGGAGTAGGGAAACGAGAGGCGCCGGAGGAACGGTCGGGGGCTCCGCCCGCGCTCCGTCCGGCAGCGCGGGGTTCGTGATCCGCTGGCAGCAATCGATCGGTTCGACGCGCGAGGCCTCGAGCGGGCAGCCTGGCCCCTCGTGCGAGGCTTGCGCGCAGGGATCGGTGGCCGAAAGACCGATGGCCTCGCAATAAAAATAGTGCGCGCCGGCGTGCAGACTCGCGAGAACGAGCGCCGCGGCGACGAAGAGGCGCGCCACCGCGCCCGCCAGCGGGCGGAGCCCTTTGCGCGAGGCTCGGTTCCTTCGACGCTGGACGTGCACGGCACTCGATCGGTAGCAGCGGCGACGGCGACCCGCAAATCGAGCGCGGGTGTCGCCGGCCCCGGAC
>DATHQY010000112.1:0-19346 GCA_035482215.1 Polyangiaceae bacterium
ATGCTGAGAGAGAGAGTGCGGGACGCAAAGCATCGTGGAGGCCGAATAGAAGACGCGGCCGACCGGGTTATGGTTCTCCTCGGGCCGATCGGCCGCGAACGGCTCGACGATCATCCAAGTGCCGTCTTCGGCGATCGTCTCGCGCACGTGGCGCGCGGCCCCCGCAGGGTCTTCCATATCGTGCAGGCAATCGAAGTGCGCGACGAGGTCGTAGCCCTTGCCGGGGTAATCCGTGGAGTGGGCGACTTCGAACGTGATCCGATCGGCGACCCCCGCCTGGTCGGCGCGCTGGCGCGCGAGCGCGATCGACTTCTCGTGCGAATCGAAGCCCGCGAAGCGGGAGTTCGGAAACGCCTTGGCCATCAGAATCGTCGATGCACCGAGCCCGCAGCCGACGTCCGCCACCTTTGCCCCGCGTTCGAGCTTCGCCACCACGCCGTCGAGCGCGGGGAGCCACGTGGTCACGAGGTTGCCGATGTATCCGGCGCGGAAGAAGCGCTCCGTCCCTTCGAAGAGGCACGGGTGCTGCGCGCCCCAAGAGAGACCGGCGCCCGTGCGGAAGTTGTCCGTCATCTTCTCTTCGCCGTGCCACATCGCGGCGGTCACGTGAAAGAGGCCCGGGACATTCGCCGGGCTTGCGTCGTCGGCGAACGCGAGCGCCTGCTCGGGCGACAGGCGGTAGCGGCCGGAAGCGGCGTCGTAGAGCAGGTATCCGCTCGCCGCCTGCGCGTCGAGCCACTCGCGCACGTAGCGCTCGGACGTCGCGGTGGCGCCGGCGAGCTCCGCAGGGGTTACGGGACCCGAGCGGGCGATGGCCTTGTAGAGACCGAGCTTGTCGCCGATGACCACGAGCGCCGCGCTCATCGCCGCGCCGACGTCGGTCACGATCTTTCCCAGCAGGTCGTTCAGCGTCTTCTCGTCGATCGTCATGATGCCTCTCCTCGAGCGGTTCAAACGGCCGCCCGACGAAGAACATCGCCGCCGCGCGTGGAAAGGAGCGTTGGAACCACCGTGGAATCGCGCTCATGGGGCGCGAGGCCGACCTCGGGCGTTCACGCGTCGCCCCGACGGTCCTCCAGGGCCTTGGCGGCGCGGAGCACGGCAAGGCGGGCGCGCGCGCTGAGGACAAGGGGAGCTCCGCGATCGGCGTCGCATGCCTGAACGTGCTCGCGCGCCTCGCCGTGGGCGCCGGCGGCTACGGCAATGCGGGCCAGCAGGGACCGAGCCACCGCCATCTCGCTCCGGTGATCGACGGCGCGCGCTGCCGCGAAGGCCTCGCGGGCGCGGCGCTCCGCGGCGACCGTTCGGCCGGCGGCGACGTCGTGCTCGGCGGACGCGGAGAGGACGTACGCGAGCTGGGCTTTGCTGTCGATTGCGCGGAGCATGCCGATTGCGCTGTCGGCCCTCTCGGGTGCGCCGCGCTCGCCGAGCTCGATGCGCGCGAGGGCGTCGAGGGCCGCGACGAACGGCCTCTCGCTCCCCTCCGACAATTCGGCGACGAGCGGTGCAAGCTCGGCGCACCGCGCCACGGCTTCTTGCGGCCGGCTGCTCTCGAGCGCCAGCCTCACGAGGCGCGTGAGCGCCATGCATTGACGCCAGTTGTCCGAAAGCCGCGCCGCCCACTCCGCGGCTTGCTCGAGCGACGCTTGCGCGACGGGCGCCTCGCCGCGGAAGGCCGCGAGCAGCCCGATGCCCATGCACAGCTCGAAGGAGGCCCGCGCCGATCTCGGCGGACCGAGCTCCTGGGCCTCGCGCAGCAAGCAATCCGCGTGGACGAGGTCGCGCTCGATGAGCGCGAGGCAACACGCCGTGTTGGCGAGCTGCATCTGCGCAGTCGCCGCATCCGCCGAGCGCACAGCGTGGGCCGCCTGGAGCGTGCGAGCGCCGGCGCGCGCGGGATCGCCGAGCTCGTGGCCAAGAAACGACATCAGGTAAAACGCGCGCGACACCTCCGCGTGCATCCCGAGCCGCTCGGCCGCCGACACGACCCGCAGGAGTTCGGCGTCGAGCTCGTGCGCCCGCCGCAGCCACTGGTTCGAGTGAACCTGGACGGCGAGAAGACCGAGGCGTAGGCGGAGCGCGAGCTCGGGCGCGAGCTGGCCGACGTGCTGCAAACCGCTTCCGGCGAGGCGGTTCGCGTCTGCGTGGGCCAGAAGGCGCAGGGACCGCTCCGCCGCGGCGAGATACGATCGGGCCGCGAGCTCGCTGTCACCGCCCATGGCCGCGTGGTGGGCGACATCGCCCGCAAGCAGTCCTTCTGGGTCGGCGGCGCGGCCCAAGGTCCGTGCAATCTGCAGGTGTACCCAGCGCCGGCGTGGTTCGCTGAGCGCACGGTATGCCGCGCGGCGAACCAGGTCGTGTGCGAAGTCGTACCCGGCGACCCCCGGTTCCGCCCCCGCGACGCGGAGCACGCCGTGCCGTTCGAGGTCCTCGACCGCCGCAAAGAGTTCACGGCCCTCGAACGGAGTCACCGACGCGAGGGTATCGAACGTGAATGCGCGCCCGAGCGCGGCAGCCCAGGGCAACACCTCGGACGCCCGCTCCTCGAGCCGCGCGAGCCGATCGGCGATGAGGCCGTCGAGGGTCCGGTGGGGCGCCGCGGCGTCGTCGGGCGGCTCCGATCGGCGCGCCATGACCCGCGCGAGCTCGAGCGAGAAGAGGGGATTGCCGCCGCCGTCGACGAAGACGCGTCCGGCGTCCACGTCCACGTGCACCGCACGCACGAGCGCCGCGGTCTCGGCGGCGTCGAGCGGCGCGAGGTCGAAGCGCGCCAGGCGTCCCTCGCGCCCGAGACCGCGCACGAGCGCCCGCAGGGGCGGGTTGTCGTCCATTTCGGCCGCGCGCGCGGCGCAAGCGAGCAGCACCCGGGTGCCTGTGAGGCTCCGCGCGAGGTAATGGAGGAGGCCCACGGATGCTTCGTCGAGCCATTGGACGTCGTCGAGCCCCACGATGAGCGGGGTGGCATCCGCTCGGCGCCGCAAGAGAGCCCCCACGGCGTCGAACAGGCGGTTCCGATCGGCCTCGGGCCGCGGTGTACGGGGTTCGGCCGGGAGCGGTCCGATCTCGCCGCGCAGGACGTCGTCGAGCGCGCCGTCCGGGCCGGAGCGTAGCGCGTCGATCCATGCGCCGTACGGGCGAATCATTTCCGCTTCGAACGCGCGCCCGGTGAGCGCCGCGCCGCCGTGGGCGATCATTTGATCGACTGCATCGGTCAGGACCCGCGTCTTGCCGATGCCGGGCTCTCCCGCGAAGAGGAGGAGGGCGCGCGGACGGCCTTGCACGGCGTCGGACACGGCGCGGGCGATCTGCGCGCGCTCGGCCGAACGGCCCACGAACGGGACCGAGTGCGATGGTGCGGCGGAGGCCTGCGCGACCGGCGTCTTCGCGGACGCGCAGAACGGAGCTGTCGCATCGGGGGTCGCCTCCGCAGCCCGCGCCGCCGCTGTCGATGCGCGCGAGCCCACGAGCGCGCGGGCCGCTTCGAGTTCGCGTGACGGGCCGCGCCCCAACTGCGATTGAAGCATCCGGCGGCAGCTTTCGTACTGCTTGAGGGCATCGCGCGGACGTCCGAGCTCGTCGAGAAGGCGGAGCACAGCGATGTGCCCGGCCTCGGCGAGCGGGTCGGTCGCCACCCAAACGCGCGCATGGCGCAGTGCTTCCTCGGGCGCGCCGCCGAGCCGCTCGATGAGCGCGGCAAGAATCTCACTGCGGAGCTTGCGGGCGGCTTCTCGTTCGGCGATGCACCATTCGTGGTAGCGGTAGCAATCCGGGAGTTCGAGGCCCTCGAGGAGCTCGCCGCGGAACGACGCTGCCGTGGCTCGCAGCGCGTCGAGCGAAGCGCTCGCCAGCGCCGCGTGCCCTTCGCGCGCCGCGAGCAGGTCCACGGAGGCTCCTCGGGGCTCGAACGTCACGTGCTCGCGGTCGGCCGTGATGCGCGTAGTCTGCTCGTCGTCGACGAGCGGCCTGGCCTTCGTGAGGCTCCAGCGCAGGGCCGCGCGCGGGTCGTCCGGTCCTTCCCAGAACAGCTCGCAGAGCCGCTGCCGTGTGTGCATCCGGGTGCTGGCCACGACGAGGTACCCGATGAGCGCGCGCGTCTTTTTGGACGCCGGCAAAGGCGCGACGTTGCCGCCGCGAATGATCTGCAGCTCACCGAGCACGCGGATTTCGAGGGGCGGAAGCACGGCCGACCGCAGGGTTCCGCATTGTCGCGCGCGGGACAAGGAGCGTTCGCGCCCCGGTTGTCCAATGACCTGCGAAACGGCCCATGACGCGGAAAAGATCCGGCGCCGGAGCCGGCGTCCGCTTCGGCCGCACCTCCCCCGGCCCATATCGCTCGCCCGGAATTGATTGTAAGCTCGCGGAGTCGCGCATTCGGCGGACTCCTGTGATTTTCCAGCCGCGCCTGCGCTCGACAACGTGAGAAGCCCATGACTAGCCGACGCCTTCTTTCCATCGTCCGCCTCGCGCCTCTTCCGCTGGCCGTCGCTTGTTCCAGCGGATCGAACGGACCCGGCTCTTCGACGAGTGGGAGTGCGGGCACCGGCTCCGGCGCAACGAGCGGTGCCACGACCGGAACCGGGGGGGGCTCGGGGTCGGCCAGCACGGGCTCGAGTGGCGCGACGGGCGGCGGAGGCACGGGCGCCGGCACCGGAAGCACCGGATCCAGCGGCGGCACCGGCGCAAGCGGCGGAGCGGGCGCAAGCGGCGGATCGGGGGCGAGCGGCAGCGCGGGTAGCGGCGCGGGAACGAGCGGCGCTGCGGCCCGCGATGGCGGGTCGGCGACGGACGGCGGCGACGCCGGGGCCGCGACCGGTGACGGAGGCGGCGCGATCCTGCCCACCAACGTTGCCGGCACCGAGAAATACCAATTCACCTTCGGCGACGTCGTGTTCGAGGTGGACCAGAGCTTTGGCGCCCGAGTCGACACGCTGTCCGTCAGCGGAACGAACCTCGTCGAGCCGCCGGTCACGGATCCGACGCAGTGGGGATCCACGTTTTGGACGAGCCCGCGGAGCGAATGGCAGCCGATGACCTGGCCGCCGCCGGCCTCCATCGACCAGAACCCCTACGACGGCGGCCCGATGGGCAGTCACTTGGTCGTATCGAGCAGCGTCGATCCGACGATGGGAATCAGCGTCGACAAGGACTACTCGGTCGACGGCGCCTCCGGCTGGATCCACATCGCGTACACCATCCACGTCACGACCGCGTTCAAGTGCGCGCCGTGGGAAGACACGCGCGTACCGCGCGGCGGAATCGCCTTCTTTCCGGCGGGCACGGTGCTCGATGCGGGACCCACGATGTTGACCACGACGGGCGGCGCCGTGTGGTTCGACGACACGGCGATGACTGCGACGAGCCCGGACGGCAGCAAAGCGATCGGCGACGCGATGGGAGGGTGGTCCGCGTATGCCGTGAAAGGCATTCTCTTCCTGAAGAAGTTCACCGACGTCCCGGTCAGCGGCCTCGCACCCGGCGAGGGCGACGTCGACATCTATCCGGGGCCCGGCTTCTTGGAAGTCGAAGCAGAGGGCACATACACCTCGATCCCCGCCAACGGCAGCCTGTCTTGGAGCACCCAGTGGCGCGTGGCGAAGATTCCGTCGTCGGTCACCGTGGCCGCAGGCAGCGCCACGCTTCTGAGCTTCGCGCAGCAACAAGCCGCGATGTGATCGCGCCGGCCCGAACGCGCCGAGCCGCAAGCGGGTGGGGCGATCCGTTGCGACCCCTCGGATAGGCTACGCTCGAGGGGATGCGCCTCTCGCGCCCGGCCGTGATCGCCTTCGGGTTGGCCTTCGCGTTCGCGCCGGCCTGCAGCCGTTCGGCGCTGGAGGAGGAGGTCGCCGGCGATCCCATGGCCGCTGACGCTGCATCCTCCGAGGCACCTCCGGGCGACGCGTTCGTCGACACGGGCACGCCGTGTGGTCGCGGAGTCCTTTGCGGCAGCACGACGACGTGCCCCGCGGGCGAACAGCTCTGCAACGTGGGCTGTCCGGAGCGACAGAACTTTGCGCCCCCGGTTTGCATGGCCGGTCCGTGTCCAGGGAGCGTGTGTCCCACGGCCTCCGGCGACGCTGCATCGCGCTGAACGCCGTCGTCGAGGTCAGCGCCGTTCGCGCGCCAGGCGCTCCCCGCGCGTCGATGCGCGGGGCTTCGGGCCGTCACGTGGCCGCTTTGATCACCGTGTCCCAGGTGCGCGTCGTCACGTCCTTCCCGAAGGTCTTCTCGATGAGCGCCATGAACACCGGTCCACGCGGTCCGGGCACATAGGCGCTGAACACCGTCGTCCCATCGACGACGAGAATCCGCGCGTCGACGGCTCGCACGAAGGTGCCGAAGGCCCCGCCGAGGGTCTTTTCCAACGTTTCATGCCCTCGTGGGTAGACCCGCGTGGCAGGCCCCAGCAAGGGCGTGGGCGAAGCCGGCCCTTTCGCGTCGTCTACGTGAGCACCTCGCCTGGCGTGCTCTCGCGCGGAACGCGGATCAGGAGAACGCTCGCGTGGAGACCTTTGATGATTTTCTCGGCATTCGTACGGAGGATGGTCTGCTTTGCCTCTGCGCCGAGAATGACGAGCGTCGCGTCGACCGCCTTGGCGGCGTTGACGACGTCCTGCGCGATTTCGTTGCCGACGCGCGCGTGCACGCGCACTTCATGACTTCGCCCCGGGAAGACGTTCTCCACGAACCGCTGCAAGCGCCCTTGCGCCTCTCCGGTAAGGCCGGGAGCGTTCTCGTTCGCGCCTACGCCAGCGAGGAATCGGTCATTTTCGCTCGATTCGGTCAGATGAAATAGATGAATCTCGGAGCCGTATCGCTCTCGAAATTCGAATGCGAGCGCGAGCGCGCGGCGCGAGCTCTCATAGAAATCGATCGGAACGAGAATTCGTTGAAAGAGCTCGTTCGTGGCGAAAGCGAACGAGTCGGGGACTGCGGCTTTCGTTTGCATGGTCTCGGGATCATGGAGCTGGCGAGCCTCGTCGCAAGCGCGAGGCGCTTTGCCACGCCCTACGATCGAAGCGACGCCGTCAAAGCGCTCCAGCTGCGCCCACGGTTCCGGTCGTGCCCATCCCGGAGAGTGTTCCGGCGGTGCCTGTCGTCCCGGAGAGTGTTCCCGCGGTGCCTGTCGTCCCGGAGAGTGTTCCGGCGGTGCCCGCGACGCTGCCGGTCGTTCCGGCGGTGCCCGCGACGCTGCCCGTGGTCCCCGTCAGACCGGCGGAAGTGCCCGACGCTCCGGTGTTCCCGGCGACGTCGCCCGTCGAATTGCCCGCGGTTCCCGAAGCCGTGCCGGAGCCCGCGACGGGGCCGCCGATTGGCGGTCCACCGTCGGATCCGCAGGCCGCCAATCCGATCGCGAACGTGGCACCGAAGGCAACGAGACCGGGAAGAGCCAGATCATAGAGTCGCAAGAAGACGCTGCGTTCCGCCATCTTCCCCTGATAAGCGAGCGCCGTGCCGGCGTCCCCGCGTCGGGTGTCCGGTTCGCCCGCCGCGCTTTCGAGGGTGCGTCGCACCGAGATCCCGAAAGCGTGTCGCGAGAACGTTGGCAATGCCCGCGTCGTAGCAAAATCCCACGACGCCGAGGGGGCCGTTGCTTTTTGGCAGGCGACATCAGGGCGCGTTTTCTCCCGCGTTTCAAGCGGCGCCAGCGGCGCGCGCTTTCGCTTGCAGAACCCGGTTTCCGGGACGATGCTGCCGCCCGGGCCGCTGTGGCGCAGCGAGAGGCATGGAAACAACGCGAGACGCCGCTCGAGCCTCGGGGCCTGCGCGCCTTTCGGCCCGGCCGTGCTCCGCGCGGCCCCACGGGCCCGCGGGCTTCCGCGGGGCGGCGCATGTGGGTGTGGGCGCGGCGAATTGGCGTGGGCTTCGGCGTGCTGCTCCTGCTTTTGATCGGCGCGGTCGCGCTCCTTCTTCATTCTCTCGATCAACCTTGGTGCAAGCGGCGGATTCAGGCTCTCGCGCAATCGGCCGCGGGAGTCGCCGTCGATTACCGCAGCGTGCGCGTCAATCCGTTCGCGGGCGCGACGATTGACGACCTCGTGGTGCGATCGCCGGTGGAGGTGGCCGGGTTCGCGCCGGATCTATTGCGTGTCGAACACGTGGCGGCTCGGTGGTCTCTCAAGACGCTGTTCTTCCGCAACGGGCCGATGCTTTCGGACCTCGCGATCCACGGCCTCGTGTTGAACGTCGTCATGGATGAGCATGGGCGCACGACGTTCGACGCATTCCCGCCCTCACCGCCCTCGCCGCCGACCCCGTTGTCGCACCTCGGGGCGACGATCTTCGCGGGGGCGCCGCCGGTGGGCCGCGTCGCGATCGACGGTGTGAAGCTCACCCTCATTCGAACCGAAGGAGGGAACGCGCTCGACCGGTTCGATCTCCGCGGTCTCGGTGCGGCACTGGCTCTCACCGCGGCGAAGGGAAAGGCGAGCTGGCAATTGCAGGGGGAGCTCGGCCGGGAGGACTCGCCGCTCGACCTCGAGCTCACCCGCACGCAAGGCGATGCCGAGCTTGCCGCTGCGCGCGCGCATTTCTGGTTCTCCGCCGATGCGGGGGCGACTTCGATCGCGGTGGCTCTCGATTTGCGCATGCTCGATCAATCCTTCGCGACGCACGTGTCCGCCGATCATTGGCTCCACGCGGAGGGCGGCGCGCAGTTCGATGCCGCGGGGCAGCGCGTGCTCGTCTCCGTGGATCGCGCCGAGGCGGGCGATGGCGCCGTCAGCGCGCGGGGCCACGCGGAGCTCGCGGATCGAGGGGCCTTCTTCGTACGTGGCGCGGACGTCGATCTCGACGTGGCGCGATGGCTCCAATGGGTTCCGGCGAGCTTGGTCCCAGTGACCGCCGGCACCGCGCGCTTGCGAGCCCACGTGGAGAATCTCGCTGTGGATTCCCCGTTCCGGTTGTCGCCCGGGAGCAAGGCGGTGGTGGAGGCCGATCTCGCCGATGTCGACCTTCGCGGACCGCCGGGACCGCTGCACGTCGACAAGGCCGGCCTCTCGATTCACGCGGGTGCGGACGACGCGGCGCTCGCCGTCCAGGGACGGCTCGACATCGGGCAGGTGGCATGGGGCGCGGGCGATGGTGCGATCGTCGCGGACGGTGTTGGGCTCGACCTCGACGGAAAGGAGTCTCCGGAGGGTGCGATCACAGGGCACGCCGGACTCCAGTTCGCTCGCTTCGCGCAGGGGCGCGCGATCGAGGCCACGACGGGAACCGTGGGGGCCGACGTCCAGGGCCTTGCGATCGACACGAAGAACCCGCTCGGCTCGCGCGGCGGGATTCGCGTTGCGGTTGCATGCGACGGCCTCGATGTCCGCGAGGGCGCCATGCCATCGCGGCTCCAGGGGCTCAGCGTGCAAGCGGAGACGGACCTCCACGGCGGCGCTCCCTACGCGATTCAGGTCGATGCCGTAACGGCGCGCGTGCGTGCGAAGAACAAGGCCGGTGCCGACCTCGCGGACGTGAAGGCACACGTGAGCCTTCGCGCGCACGACGTCACCCCCGATCTTGCGCATCCCGAAGCGTCTCGAGGTACCGCCGACATTTCGCTCACGTTGGGCAACGTCGAAGGTTCGCTTCTCGCCACGAAAGAACCAGAGGCGGTCGATTTCGAGGTCCGCGCGGGGGCGCCGACTCTCGGCCAGCTCAAGCCGTTTCTGCCGGCGGCGCTGCTGAAGGAAGCGCCGTGGGAGCGGATGGGTCTCACGCTCCATTCGAAAGGACGCGTCGCGAACCTGGGGGGTGCCTGGCCGGAGATCGCCCACGCGACGGAGGTCACCCTCGCGCAGCCTGCGTTCGGCAACCTGTCGGCGCAATCGGCGACGCTGACGCTCGCGTCGCACGGGACGGCGCTCGTTCATCAGGCCGATCTGGACCTGCGAGCCAAGGGGTTGTCGCTCGGATCGGGCGACGCCAAAGACGATCACGTGTCGCTCTCGGCGAGCGTGGACCGCGAAAAAGCGTCGCTGCAATTCAAGCTTGCGACCGAGGGCCGCGCGGCGAGCCATCTCGCCGGGTCGCTCGCGTTCGAACCGTCGAGGCGCGCGCTGCTCTACGGGATCGACGGCAACGTCGGAACTCTGGCCGCGGTCGCCCCTCTCGTCGCCAGTGTGCGCGGCCTCGAGGGATTCGACGTCTCGGCGCTGGGCATCGAAATCTCCGCGCACGGGGCGCTCCTCGGCGTTCTGCGGAGCGTAGGGCGCGACGGGACCGCGGCGTTCGAGGCGAACCCCGCGCGGACGGCCGCGGTCGAGGGCAAGGCCGAGCTCCGGCTCACGCACTTCCGTTGGGCGAAGGGCGACGTTGCGATCCTGACGCCGTCCGTCACCTGGCACGGCGACATGGGCGTCGCCTCGGGGCGGAGAACTCTCGAGAGCCATATCGACACCGGCACGCTCCACCTCGATCTCGGTACGCGCGACGTCGATCTCAACGGGATCGAAGACGAAGCGAAAATCGCGGTCGGTGGCGATCTCGCGGACCCCGAGATCGAGCTCACCCAGCGAGTGGCCGTGAAGGCCGTCGCGCAAACCGTGGTGCCGCTTTACCCCCTCGGTGACCTGTCGTTTGCGGTGTCCGCCGAGCGCGGCTCCGACGGCGTGATCCACATCGCGAATCTCCGCGTCGCGAACGGGCTCGGAGGCACGGCGCTCGAGGCGAACGGCAATATCGATCTCGGCGAGGGCCGGCGGACCCTTTCGGTATCGACGTCGCTCACCCAGGACTTGCCGAACCTCTCCACCATTCCAGAGCGCTTCCAAGGGCGCGGGCGGATCGGCGTGGAGGCCGGTGTGACATCGCCGGACCTGATCCACTACCGCGTGCGCGCAACGGTGAAGGAGGACGACGTCAACATCACGTCGCGTCGCTACGGGCTCGAAGTGCAATCCATGAACGGGCAAGTGCCGATCAGCGCCGCCATCGAAGTGGGGCCGCACGGGGTGGCGCTGACGCGGAGCGAGAAGGAGAGCCCTTACTCGATGCTCCGCTTCGCCGATCAGCATCCGCTCCTCGCCCGCAGCGGCTTTCTCTCGATTGCCAGCATCAAGACGCCGTTCGTGACGATCGCTCCGCTCGTCGGCAACCTCGAGATCGAACAGAATCTGTTCTCGCTACGGCAATTCGAAATGGGCGTGCGCGGGGGCCGGATCACGGGGCAATGCGGCCTCGATTGGGACGGGCCGCGATCGACGCTCGAAGTGCACGTACGCGCGAGTGGCGTGCAGTCGTCGCACGGCGAGCCGTTCGACGGCAACATCGCCGTCGCGCTGTCGGCGGCGGATCGAACGATCGAGGGCCGCGCCGAGATTCTCCGGATCGGGCCGCGCCACCTGCTGGATTTACTGGACCTGCAGGATCCGCTGCACGTCGACCCGGCCATGAACCGCGTTCGCTGGGCGCTGTCGTTCGGGTATCCCGACAACCTGCGGCTCACGTTCGACCACGGCTTTGCCAGCGCGCACCTCGAGCTCGGGGGTCTGGCGCGGCTCATCAGCATCAGCGATATCCGGGGGATTCCGATGGGGCCCATCGTCGACAAAATGCTCGCGCCGGTTCTCGATGGGCCGGAGGCGAAGGAGACGCCGTGAAAACTGCCGCCGCTTGGCCGCTGGGAATGTTCTCGTTGGCGGTGGCGTTGACCGCCGCCACGCCGACGCTCGTGGGTTGCGTGAAGGCACCCGAGATCGTGATGGTCGATCGCGCGACCGCCCTCCAACAACAGGCGTCCGGATCGTTCGACGAGCTCGAAGCGCGGCTCGATCGGGCGGCGATCGAGCCGCGCCCCGTGCCCCTCACGGCGGACCAGCTCGAGGCGCTGGGGATTCGGCCGGCGCCTCTCGTCGACGAGAGCGACCTCACC
Source organism: Polyangiaceae bacterium (assembly GCA_035482215.1). GTDB lineage: Bacteria > Myxococcota_A > Polyangia > Polyangiales > Polyangiaceae > Palsa-1150. Next base: position 11,861 of record DATHQY010000112.1, read on the forward strand.
GACGCCGACCGGCTCGACGGATTTCTCACGCAGCACTGCGTCGGGGAAGGCAAGGACGGCCTCCTCGTCGACACGCGTGAAGCATGCCGCGGCGGCGCCGATGCCGACGAAGTCGACACGCTCGTCGAGCGCGTGAACCGCGCGCGCCGGCAGCTCTGGCACTGGATGCACGAGCAGAGAGGCGATCTCGCGGAGAGCGATCTGCGGCGTGAATGGCACGAGAATCACGTGCGCAATGCGGCGTGCGCGGCGTGGCTCGAAGGAGCCGACGGCAAGTGGGCGGCGAAGTCGTGTTGAAACGGGTGCTCGCCGTCATCGTGCTCGCCGCGCTCGGGCTCTTCACGTCGCCGAGCGCAGCCGCGGACAACCGCGACGACGACGATCTCTATCGACCCACGCGCTTGACGGTGGGCGTCGCGGACGATCTCTTGGGGCAGCTCGCTCCGGGCGGGAAGACTCTCTACTTCGTTTCGAACCGCAATACCGCAAACCAGATCTTCGTGCAGAACGTCGCGGACGGGCGCGCCCGCCAGTTGTTCGACGACGGCGCGGACGTCACGTGGCCGCGCGTCAGCCCCGACGGCCGATCGCTTCTCTACATTTCGTTTCGCGATAGCGCCTCGGGGCAGTTGTGCGTGCGGCACCTGCCCGAGGCCGACGGACGTCTCTGCCTGGCCGACGCGGCGGCGGCCCTGCAGGCCGAGTGGATCGACAACACGCGGATCGCGCTCGTGGCGCGCCAATCGGTCGAGGGCGATCTGCGCGTTCTCTCGGTGAGCGTCGGCGGAACGCTCGCGGCGAGTCCGCTGCTCGATCGCAACATCACGAGCCCGGCGATTTCGCCCGACGGACGATGGCTCGTGTACGTCCCGGTTGCGCGTACGGTCCAGACCGTGGGGCCTGCCTTCTCTGCGCACGCGGGACAGAACCTCGAGGCGGTTCCCATCGCTGGCGCCGCCGGTGCGACGCCGGTGAAGCTCGCGGTCGATCTTCCCGGCCAGACCGGGCAGCCGGCGTTCGCGCGCGACGGTCGCTCGCTCTATCTCGTCCAGTTTTTTTCGGACACCAACCATGACGGCACCGTCGACGCAAGCGACCACGGAGTGCTCATTCGGGCCTCGCTGACGTACGCGCCGGAGCCTCGCCTCGGCCCCCCCGAGCAGCTCACGGAGACGTCCTGGAACTGCGAGTATCCGGCTCCGTTCGGCGACCGCCTGATCGCCACTTGCTCCGTGGACGCGAGCCTCGACGTGTATTCGCTGCCGCTCGACGGGGAAGTCCCCGATGCGTGGACGATCCCACAGCTTGCCAACGCGATCGACGACGCCGACACGCTCGTCGAAGAACAGATGCTCACGAGCCGGCGCCTCGCGCGGGAAACGGCGCCGGGCCCGCGGCGGCTCGCGATGCTGTCGCTGGTCCTGCTCCACCTCGCCCGCGAGGAATTCCGCGCGGCGCAATACTACGCGGAACAGATTGCGACCTTGAAGGACAAGTCCACGGCGGGGATTTCTTCGCCGCTCCGCCTTCTCGTCGAAGAGCGGCGCGCCGAGCGCCGGCGCGAACAGGGCAGGCTCACCGAAGGCTTCCGGCAGGAAGCCCAGACACGCCTCGACAACTTGAAGGCAGAGCATGCGCCGAGCCCCATGGCCGAGGACTTGATTCACCTCGTTCGAAGCGAGATCTTCGATAGCCTGGGGGACAAGGGCCAGGCGCGGGCCGAGCTCGAAGCCGTGACCGTCGACGAGACGACGCCGGCCCCGGTCGTTCGTGAGTATTACCGGCACGCCGACGCGTTCTACCGCGCGATGGACGATCGCGAGGCGCTCGTGTCCGTCTGCCGCGCCCTCGCGTCCAACCGGGGGCTCGTGCCGGACGAACAACTTCACTACGCGAGAGCGGCGGTCCGGGCCGCGATTCGGGGGTTGCGGTACGACGACGCCGACGCGCGCCTCGCGCGCGATCGGGCGAGCGTGAAGCCCGAGGAGGCCGAGCTTCTCTTCGCGATCGACCTCGGACGTGCCGTGCTTGCCATTCGCGACGCGCACGCGCCGCCATCCGTCGGCGCCGCGCTTCTGTCGCTGTATGCCGCCCAGACGCGACCGGGACGGCGTCGCGCTCTCATCGTGGACGCGGTGCAACGCGCGGACGACGTGGACGCGGACGACGTGCTGGACGCACTCGTGCAGCGTGACGTCCACGACGTGCAGCGCGGAACCCACGAGCGCGGCGAGGCGGAGGACGTCTACGAGCGCATCATTCTGGCGCGCGCCTACGAGCGAGTGGGGGCGAAGCGATTCGCCGACGCGCGGGCCGACTTCGAAGCCGTCGCGAGGGAAACGGGGTCTTTCGAAGCCATGGCGGGCGCGATCGACGTGGGGATCAAGTTGAACGACGCTCCAGCCGCCATTCAGGCCCGTTACGACGTGCGCGGCGCGCAGGCGAAGGACGTGGCGTTCGCGAAAGCGTATCTCCTGGCGCGCCAGCTGCCGAAGCTCGAAGGAGAAGCGCATGCGAAGGCTGCGGCGGACGCGCTCGCGATCATCGGCGCGTCCTGGTCCGAGCTGAAAGAAGAACGGCTCGCCCAGGCACTTTTCGGGGCGCTTCTTCACGAGGAGTATCTGCAGAGCGAGGATCTGGCCACCGCCGAGCGCGCCAACGCCCACTACCTCGTGGCGCTCGAGCTCGTGGGCGACAACCCGCGCTTGCAGGCGATGATCCTGGGGCAGCTCGGCCTCCTGCACACGGACGTCGGCAATTACCGCATTGCGCTCGCGTATCTTCTGGACCGTGACAAGCTTCCGTACACCGACAACGCCGAGGGCCTCGACGTGCTCCTGTCGAAAGCCGAGACTTTGCTGCACGCCGGCAAGGAAGAGGCGGCGGCGGCGGCCGCCGACGAGGGGCTCGCGATGATCGCCCGCAATCCGATGCTCGCGAAGTACCGGCTGTTGGCGCTCGACTGGGCCGCGCTCGACAATCTCGCGGCCGGCCGGTTCGCGCGCGCGCTCGCGCTTTACGACGAAGAAGTCCCGCGTGTGGACGCGGAGCCACGTCCGCGCGCTGCGGACGGCGCCGATGCTGCGGCGAGACCGAGCGCGACGCGCAATCAAGTGGTGACTCGTCTCGCCCGCGCGGCCGCTGCGGTCGGCGCGGATCAGCCCGCGCGCGCGCTGGCCGACCTCGACTACGTCGACGCCAAGCTGACCGAGCCGGCCGTGCTCGTGGCATTGCAGTGGCCGCATTCATCGCCCGCATACGTCGAACGCGCGTACAAGATGATTGCGAGCGGTCTTCGCGCGGCCGCGAGCCGGAAGCTGGGCCGGCCCGACGAGGAGGCGCGCGCGATCGAGGCGCGAAGGGAGATTCTCGATGTGCGTCGGCTGCAAGCGAACCGTCCGGAGATCGTTCGCGAAGAGATGCTCGCCGAGGCCCAGCTCGCGTTCAACGCCGGGGAGCGCCACGACGCGCGTGCGGCCAAACTGTGGCTGAACGACGCGCTGGCGCTCGCGGATCAACTTCGTGGCGACGCGCACGGCGTCCGCGATCGCGATCAGCTGGACGTCCTGCGACTCGCCGCGCACCTCACGATCGTGATGCACGTGCCACTCGTGGCCGATCTGGGCAAGCGCATCGAAGATGCGTCCGTCGAGATGGCGTCGCGCAATGAGCCTTTCCTACGACCCTTCGAGCGCTGGTTCGAGATCTACGCGCCGCTCGTGAGCCACCCCCTCGCTCCGTGACCGCACGCGAGAGGCCGCTGATAGGATCCGCGGAAGGGGAGGATCCGATGCAAACCGTCCGCCATCTCGTCGTCTTGATGCTCGAGAATCGTTCGTTCGATCACGTGTTGGGGTTTTACGTTCCCGCCGCGGGGGGACAGAAGATCGCGGGCCTCACTGGCCGCGAATTCAATTGCTTCGATCCCTTCGGCGACGGATCGGGCTCGGACAGGGTCTACGTGAGCGAGACGGCGGGAACGATCGGAACCACGACGGTCCCGGATCCGCATCACGAACACGACGATGCCATGGTCCATCTCTTTTGCGTGCCCGCGCCGCCTCCGGGAACAATCCCGAACAACGGCGGTTTTCTCTACAACTACGCAAGGCAGAAGGACGCGGGGATGACGACTTCGCCCGAGAAGGCGCCCCAGGTCATGGGGTGTTTCGACACGGCCGCGCAGCTACCGGCCATTCACGCATTGGCCGAGAATTTCACGGTTCTCGACCATTGGTTTTCCTCTCTGCCCGGTCCGACATGGCCGAATCGGTTCTTCGCCCATTGCGCGACGTCGGGGGGCTTGTCCGGCAGCCCGTCGGATCTCTCGTCCGCGATCTCCGTCGAAGCGTTCTCGTCGTTTGCGATGCCCACGATCTACGAGAATCTGTCCGCGACCGCGCAAGACTGGCGAGTCTATTACCACGACGTTCCGCAGGCGCTCGCATTGCAGCGATTGCACGCGCACCGCGACAACTTCCAGCACATTCAGCGATTCTTCGACGACGCGGCGGCCGGGGCGTTGCCGGCGTACTCGTTCGTCGAACCTGCGTTTTTCAATTCGACGCTCCTCGGCATCATCGCCAACGACATGCACCCGTCGCACGACGTTCGATTTGGCGATCAGCTCGTCGCCTCGGTGTACAACGCCCTTCGGGCCGGGCCCTCTTGGTCGGACACTGCGCTTCTCGTCGTGTGGGACGAGCATGGCGGGTTTTATGATCACGTGCCGCCGCCTGCGACCGTGTCCCCCGACGGCAAGAGCGACGCGAGCGGCTTCGACTTCAAACAACTCGGCGTGCGAGTCCCCGCGGTTCTCGCATCCCCGCGCACCGGGAAAGGAGCCGTCGACAGCACGGTATTCGACCATTCGTCGATCCCGGCGACGATCCGCGCGATATTCGGAACGGGGAATTTCTTGACCGCACGGGACGCGCAGGCTGCGACGTTCGAGGGCTTGCTCGGCGGTCCGCTCCGGCAAGACACTCCAGCCTCGATTCAGGGCGCCGCGAACGCGCCGCGGCCCGATTCGACCTCGCGCTCGGCGTTGTCTCCGATGCAAGAGAATCTGCTCCAACTTGCAGACGCGCTCCCGGACTCGCTCGTGCATGCCGAGACGAGCCGAGCAATCGCGCCCGACGGAACGGTCGACGCCTCCATCGGACGCGTCCGTCGGTACCTCGGGCAATGACGATGGACGTCGCTCTCATCCGCGCCGGGCGAGACGACACCCCCCGTGTTGAGCCGCTTGTTCCAACTCTACGTCTACGATTTCAGCGAAATGCTCCAGCTCGAGATTCGCGACGACGGGTTGTTCGAATTCGGTAAGCCAGAAGGGTATTGGAACCAGCCGCGCTATTCACCGTTCTTGATTCGCGGGGGCTCGCATCTCGCGGGCTTCGCCGTGGTCGACTCGCAAAGTCGATTGACCCAAGAACCCGTGTGGGACGTAAACCAGTTCTTCGTGCTCCGGCGGTACCGCCGCGCAGGGGTGGGCTCGCGCGCGGCCGTCGCGCTGTTCGATCGGTTCCCCGGGCGCTGGGAGGTTCGGCAGGCGCAGCAGAACGAGGTGGCACAGGCATTCTGGCGCAGCGTCATCCGTCGCTACACGCGCGGCTGCTTCGAGGAGACCGTTCACAACGACGGGACGTGGCGGGGGCCGGTGCAACGGTTCGACAATGGCCATGCGATCTGAGCGGTGTCATCGTTTGCGTGGCCGATCGCCACGAAGCGTCGCGCGCGTCACGGCGAAGGCCGCGCGCTCGCGCTTCCATTCGCGCGGGTCGAGACCCGTTGGGCGCTCGACACCGCCCACGAGGCCATGAATCGACGCTCGTGCTTTCGCTGGGCACGCGCATTGCGATAGCCACCGGTATGAAGATCGTATCCACCCTCGGGGCTTCGCTGTTCGCCGCGGTTCTCGTTGTGGCGTGCTCTTCGACCACCACCTCGACGTCGCCGGGCGTGTCCAACATGCAGGGCGGCCAATGCCTGCAGCGTGGCGACCAATGCACGTTCGATTCCGACTGCTGTACCGGCTGGTGCGCCAATCATCGGTGCGCACTCCGAAATCCCTAGGCCCGGATCCCGGGGCTATTCGTACATGACGTATTCCGGCTGGGGCGAAAGCTTCAGGACTTCTTTGGGCGTCATGATGCGGCTGCCGTTTCGCGTGTCTTCGTCGAAGAAGAGCTTGAAACCGGCGTGCACGCCGGGCGCGGTCGTCTCGACGAGATTGGCGTAGGTCGCCATCTTGGCTCCGACGCGGCCGAGGCCGTCGACGCTCTTGATGATGGCGACGCCGGGTTGCGGCTTCACGTCGCGCTCGCCCTTCACCACCGTACGCACGACCTCGTGGTAGACGAGTGCCTTTTCGGGCAGGTCGTCCTGCTGGACCACGGTGGAGAGATACGCCGCGACGTCGTTGATCATCTGGCTCGTGGTCTGGCCGAAGAACTGGCCCGGACGCTGCTTCGGCTTCATCGCCCATTCGGGATCGAGGGCCACGCCGACGTCGGGCTCGTGCAGGTAGCGGTCGAACGTCTTGAGCTCCGTCAGAAAATCGGATTGACCGGGCTGGATGTTCAAAAGGAGGAGGGCTTTCGACGCGCGGGCTGCTCGGAGGTAGTCGTCGACGACCGAGTCGTCGACGCGGTGCCGGTATTTGCCGTCCGGGCCGGGGAAGCCTTGGACGACGACGGCGATGAGCTCGAAGACGGGGAGAATTTTTCGGTTCTGCGCATACTGCGCGGCCTTCGTCTCGAGCGCCTTCGCCTTGATCTTGAGGTTGCCCTGCAGTTCTCCGAGGGCCGGCGCGCCGGGCGTGCCGCAATAGCCCACGAGCCGGTACTCGGGAAAGAGGCTCCGTCCGCCGCGAGGGAGCTCCTGCTTGGCCGCTGGCACCTCCGGCAGCGGCGCCGCCTCGGGCGTCTCCGGCGTCCCGTCGATGAAGGCGCGGGTTCCGGCGTCGACGGCGGAGTCGGCCGCGGTTGCCTCCCGAGGGACCGGGGAGGTGGCGACGGCGTGCGGGGTGACGCACGCCGCCGTCAGCGCGGCGGTAAAGGGGCCCACGGCTCCGCGGGCTAGGGTGCGCATGGCGTTGGCGATTCTCACGAACGGGTATCGTGAAGCTCTTCGCGCGATTCGCCTAGTATTTGTATATTTTCACGCGGCGGCGGGGGAGGTCGGCTCGTCCGCGCCGGCGGTCGCGCCGGCGGTGACGGGCTTCAGCGAGGCGCCGTTCGTCGAGAAGACGCGGTTACGGCCCGCGCTTTTGGCGCCATACATGGCGCGATCGGCGCGATCGACCAGAAGCTCCAGCGTCTCTTCGCCGCCGAGCTGCGCCACGCCGAAGCTCGCGGTTACGTGCACGCTCTGCCCCGTGCGGTCGAGGATTTCCTCACGGCTCAACGCCTCGCGAATGCGTTCGGCGACCAGGCTCGCGCCGGCGAGTCCCGTGGACGGCAGGGCGATGACGAATTCTTCC
>DATHQY010000113.1:0-4969 GCA_035482215.1 Polyangiaceae bacterium
AGCCGCGTGTAGTCAGAAATCCGATCCGCCACCGCCGCCGTCGTTGCCACCGCCGCCGTCGAAGCCACCACCGCCGCCCCCGCTGTCATCCCAGCTGGAGCCGCCGCCTCCCGCGTCGTAGTTGCCCCCGTCGTCGTTGCCGACCGAAGAACGGTCCTCGCGGTCACGCGCTTCGCGCCCACCTTCGTACTTGCCGAGCTCATAGCCCGCGAGTCCACCCAGGCCGGCGCCGATGATCCCGCCACCGAGGGGTCCCACTCCGCCCGGCGGCGGGTATCCCGGGCCGTAACCCGATCCGTAGCCGGGACCCGGGCCATAACCCGGTCCGTAGCCTTCGTTCGGGTACGGCCCGTAGCCAGGACCGCTCGCCATCGCGCGACGACGCGCGAACAGCAGCGCCAAACCGAGGCCTCCGACGAGCAGGAGAATGAGAAGCCCAGGACCGAACAACGACGGCCCTCGGCTACCCGCCGGTTGCGCCTGCTGTCCGGGATGAGCGAGCGCGGAATGCGCAGCGGTCTGGAAGATTGCCGCCGTCCCGCCCTCCCAATCGCCTCGGGAGAACGAGTCGTTGCCCGCGTGCTCGATACTCGGCCAATCGGAGCGGGCGATGGCGTCGCCTTCGCCGAAGTGCACTTGCACGTGCCGGTGCACCGTGTCGAGCCCCACGACTACGATGTTGGGCTCACGGACGAGCGAGGCGACGTAGCGAGAGAGCTCTTGCGAATCGGCGTACTGGCTCGTCACGGCGAGCCGCCCATCGAACGGCGCCGAGTCGACGACGGAGCGAAGCAGCGCCTCGTCCGAGGTGGACAGAACGTGCTCCGGATCGTGAATCTGGAGCGTGCCCGCGCTCGCGGTGCCCGCCAACGACACGGAAACGAGCGCCCCCAAGGCTGACGCGGCAAGGCCGATACGAATGCGTTGGATCCGCTTCATGGTCTTCGAGACCAACGTAAGGCGAAGCCGCAGAAGCGCCAGGTCACCGTCCCCTACTCTCGTTTCCTGCTTGCGTTACATTCCTGCGTCGGGTGGTCCCGCATCCGGCGGCGGCGGCGTGGCGCAAAGCCCGGCCGTGCAGAGCCCCGAATCGCAGACGTTGCCACACCCGCCGCAGTTGTTCGCGTCGATTGCGATGTTGATGCACGCGTTGGAGCATGCGGCAAAGCCGGTCGGGCAACTACACGCGCCTCCGTTCGAGACGGCGGCGCACGTTTCGCCGCTGTCAGAGCACGTCCCGCACGCCGCCCCGCCCGCGCCGCAAGACGCGCTGGTCTGCGAAGCATAGACCTCGCACGTCGATCCACTGCAACATCCCGATGGGCACGAGGCTGTCGTGCACTGGCAAATCCCGGAGACGCATTGCTGCATGGCTCCGCACGCGATGCCGCACGAGCCACAATGCCCGACGTCGTTGTTCGTGTCGACGCATACTCCTGGCGAAGGCGCCGGCAGCGGGCACAGCGTGGGCGTCGCGACGGGGCACGTGCAGGCGCCGCCGCTGCAGCTTGCGTCCAGGGGACACTGGCGACCGCAGCTGCCGCAATTGTTGCTGTCGGTAAGCAGGTTCGCTTCGCAGCCGTTCGCAGGATTGCCGTCGCAATTCGAATAGCTGGTGTCACACGACGTCACAGCGCACGCGCCGGTTCCCGTCGTGCCGCTCGGCATGCACGTCCACATCGCGTTTCCGCCCGTACACGCGAGCCCGCATCCTCCGCAGTCGCTTGCATTCGTGCCCTCGTCGACGCAGGCGCCGCCGCAGAGGCTGAGGCCCGTCCCGCACACGCAATGGCTGCTCTGGCACGAGGCGCCCGTCGGGCACGCGTTCTCGCAGGCGCCGCAGTTGGCGCTGTCGTTCGTCGTGCTGACGCACGCGGTCCCGCACAGCGTGAGCCCGCTCCCGCAGATGCAGTGGCCGCCGCTGCAGCTCGTCCCGGCCGGGCACTGGTTATTGCACCCGCCGCAGTTGGCCGGGTCGATCGTCTCGTCGATGCACGGGCCACCGGTCGCGCACTGCACGATGGAGTCGGTGCCTTTGGCCGCGCAGGCGCAGGAGCCGCTGCTGCAGACGGCTCCCTGCGGGCACTTCTTTCCGCACGCGCTGCAGTTGTTCGGATCGTTCGTCGTATTGACGCACGTCTGAACGCCGCTCGCGTTCGGGCAATTCGTCGTCGTGCCGACGCATGTACAGATGCCACCGTTGTTGGGGCCAGGCTGGCACGTCACTGTGGGCGTGCAAACCAGACCGCACCCGTTGCAATTGTTCGGGTCATAGAGAATGTTCGTGCAGCCTTGCGAGCAATAGAGGTTATTGGCTTGCGTGCACGTGCAGGCGCCGGCCTGGCAGGTCGTCCCTGACGGGCATTTCACTCCGCACTTGCCGCAGTTGTTTCCGTCGCTCGTCGGATCGACGCACTCCGTTCCGCAAAGGACAAAGCTGTCTGGGCAAGTGCAGACGCCGTTCACGCAGGGACCCGCGGTCGGGCACCCAATTCCGCATCCGCCGCAGTTGCTATTGTCGCTCGCCGTGTTGACGCAAACGGGTGTCGTCTGCCCCGCCGGCGTGCACATCGACTCCTGGCCGGGGCACGTGCAGACTCCGTCCTGGCACGAGTCGTTCGCCGCACACGCTCGCCCGCATGTGCCGCAGTTGGCCGGGTCGCTCTGCAAGAGAACACACCGCGAGCCGCAGACGGTGCACCCCCCATCGAAGAACATGGCACCGGTGTCCGCCGGGTTGGCGTCGGTTGCGGGGGGCGGGGCATGCGTGTCCGCGAGGTTGACGACGTCCCGCACGGTAGCGTCGCGCGGAGCTTGCATCGGGCCGTCCGGCATATCCGGCAGCGTCGAATCGAGCTGCGTCGTGGGCGTGGGTGCCGCGTCCGCAACGGGGGCCGAAGCGTCGGAGCCTTCCTGGAGATCCTGAAACCCCCATAGGGCCGCGCACGCGGAGAGACCGAAGGCGCAACCGACAACGAAAACGAGGAGAACGACGCCTCGTGCAAGGCGTGCCCTCCCCCGTCGAGCTTCGACGCCCGCTAGACGACTCATTTCCCGCGGGGCCTTCCCCGGGCGAAGATGGGCGCCGCGATTATCCGGCCCGGATCGCTGAAACATCGTTTCCCACTTTGCGACGGAAGTCGCCCGCAATGTACGGCCAGGCGGTCGTACCAGAGTACACGCGTCCTCCGGCTCGGCCAGGGACAACTTCACGTTTTCGCTATGCCGGCTCCAGACCCGAGCCGGTCGCCGGGCGCCACAGCCCGCGCGCGCGCACAAGAACTCGGTGATAACGAAGGGGCCATGCGAATCGCCCTGGGGCTCGTCGTGATCGTCGCGTTTTCGCCGCTCCTGCCTTGGTCGCCGCTATCGCCGTCGCGGGCCACAGCCCAACCGTCGCAGCCGGCAGCCGGCAAGCCCGCGAAACTCGCGGGAGGATCCGCGGCTCCCGCCGGCGCAGTCGCGTCGGCCTCCGCGAGCTTCAATCCGATCGCGGTGCCACCGCCCCCGGTCATCAGCGACCCCATGCTCGCGCCAGTGCCCCGCCCCACGCGAATCGTTTCGTCGTGGGCCGAGGTCATGACGTACCTCCACGCCCGCTCGACCGATCTCAAGATCGCGATCGACAACGTGCTCGAAGCGGAGGCCCTCACGCGCCAGGCGCTCGCCCAATACCTGCCGTCGATCAATGGAAATTTCACGTATACGCACAACCTCATCACCCGGTCGGTCGCGCAGCCGACCCTTGTCCCGGGCGTCGTGCAAACGTCGAGCATTCCGACGCCCGACGTCGGCTCGGGTGGCATTCAGCTGCAACAGGACGTCATCAACTTCCCCGAATTCGACCAAATCAGCATCGACGAGCTCGGCGAGGACGCGGCGCGCCTCTCCGTGGAGGACGAGAAGCGCACGCTGGCGCTCAGCGTCGCGAACCAGATCGTCAGCGTCGTCACTGCCGAACGCGAAGCCGAGATCAACCGCGTCGGCCTTCGCGTAGCGCTCGAGCAGCTCGAGATCACCGCGCGCAAGAAGGCACTCGGCGCCGCCAACGGGCTCGACGTGGTACGCGCTCAGCAAAACGCCGCAAACGCGCGCGCGACGCTCGTCACCGGCGACGAGTCGTTGCGCGAAGCGAGGGAGGCGCTCGGGCTGGCGCTCGGCGTCCCGGAAGAGACGGGCGTCTCCCCGGACATCAACGTCGACGCGATGGCGACGAACGCGATGGCGTCGTGCCGAACGGTACGCACGGTCGAGGAGCGGGCGGACGTGGATTCGCTGCGGCTAAAGCTCGACGTGGCCAAGCGCAATCTGCGCAACGTTTACTACCAGTTTCTGCCGACGGTGAACCTCGCGAGCACACTCTCTGCGACGACGGCCGCCCCGACGGGCTACCCCAATCCAACCTGGAGCGTCGCGGGGATCGTGACGGTGCCGATCTGGGACGGCGGCAATCGGTATGGTCTTCTGAAGAATGCGAGGGCGGCCGAGGACATGGCGCTCCAGCAACTCGAAGCCGCGCGCCGACAGGCGGTGATCCAGGTCGAACAGGCGCGGCGCCAGCTCGTCGTCGCAGAGCAGTCCGACCAGGTCGCACGCGAGCAGCGGGATCTGGCGGCGCAAAATGATCAGATGACGCAGACTGCCTATTCGGTCGGCCAGGGAACGAGCCTCGAACTCGTGACCGCATCGGAAGCCCATCGGCAAGCCGAGCTCAATCTCGCATTGCAGGACTTCGCGGTGGTCAAAGCGCGCATTCTCGCAATCCTCGCCCTCGCCACCTGCCCTTGGTGACCGGCGTCGACGAGCCGCATCGATCGATGCGGGCGATCGGCGCTAGAGCACCGATCACGCAACTCAGCGGATCGGAGTGGAGGCGGCTGAAAGCACAGCGGTTTCGATCGGTTGCGCAAGGGGGTCGACGCGGGCGCGTGGCGATGATCTTTTCGGCGTCATGGCAAGCCCGACGAGG
>DATHQY010000114.1:0-5875 GCA_035482215.1 Polyangiaceae bacterium
CCATGGGAGCCGGAGGGCTGCTCGCGGCGTGCGGAGGCGGTGGTATCTGCGAGCGGGTGGGGAATGTGTGCCCGAGCCCCGGCTGGGTCTGCGGAGGCGGCGGCAGTCCGCCCAGGGGCGGCGGCAAGCTCGACGACCCGCCTGGCGGCGGCGGAAACCCGGATCGAAGAGGCGGGGGTGGGGCCGTGGGGAGGCGTGACGTGGCGGGAGGCGGCGGCAGCGGGGAGCCCGCGAGGCCGAGCAGCGTCGCTTTCGGGGCCGGGCGTGCGTTCGCCGATGCGCCCTGCGCCGACAGCGCCGCGGAAGCCGCCGCTTGGGCCGCCGCGGCTTTCTCGTGGCCGTCGTCGAAGATGTGCGTCGCTTCGTCCTCGTCGTCCCAGTTCACGTCGACGGCGGTCGAGGACGGCTTAGGCGCGGAGATGCCCGGCGCGGCAGGTGGCGGGATGGCGGCGAGGGACGAAGGCGCAGGGGGCGGCGGAAGCGTGCCCGAGGGACCGTTCGCTTTGCTGACGACGGGCGGGAGCGACCCGCGCCCTGGCGGCGGCGGGGGAGTGCGCATTCCGGGCGCACTGCCGAGTCCGGGCGAGGACGCGAGCGAAGGAACCGAAAGGCCGAGAAGCGTCTGGCTGGTGTTCGCCGGAGCGGGCGGGCGCGCCGACGGATGGGCGGGCGGAGGCGGCGGGACCGTCTTCGATCCCGCGGGGCGAGCGGCCGGCCCTTTTTTGCCTAGGGCCTCGAAGATATCGAGGTCCGATCCGCCCTTTTCATTCTGTGCCATGACCACGTGTCTCCTGCATGCCGCCCCGCGAAGGGTACCACCGCGGCGCGAGCACGTTAGCGCCCGGCCGGGTCGTGCGCGAGTGAGTCCGAGGGGTGCTTGTCAAGCGTGCCGCTTCCGGACGCGCCGGGAGGGTTTGCGCCATTTCCCGAGGATATCGCAGTTGAAGGCGCCGTACCCGCGGGTTTCAAGAAATAGCGCACGCGCTTCATCTGGAGGGGCTGCCACACCTCGATGGGCACGATGGGCGTATTTTCGAAGACCGGGTGTGCGTCCGGGGCGCGCGTGCGCACGAGGCGCGCGGACGCGAGCGGCACGTTCGCGAGGGGCTCCCCCGCGCTATCGAGCGTGCCGCCGAGGAGTGCCCGCGCGTCGCCCGCCAGAGCGAATCGTTCGGTGCAACCCAGGCGTGCGAGGAGCGCGTCCATCGCCGATGCGACGTCCGCGTCGGATGCGCCATGGCCCGCTGCGTCAGCGTCGCCGCTGAGGTGCCCGCTGCCCGCGGATGCCGGCGCGACCTCGACCCACACGAGCATGCCGTCTTCGCCCTGCACGCCGACTGCGGCGTGCAGCCGTCCTCCATGGGCTCCGTTTGCCTCGCCGAGCGGATGGCCTTCCGCGAGGGGCACGGCATCGGGCGAAGGCCCCGCGCCCTGGCCGGACGGTCCGATCGAGAAAAGACCATGCGACCACCACAGCGTGCGCGTGCCTCGCGCGGGAGCCGAAAATGCCAGCACGACGGAACCGTTGCCGCATCCGTTCGCGCATCCGTTGCTGCATCCGTTGCCGCATCCGCTCGCGCCTTCGGGCTCGGGCGCGCGGTCGGCGGGCGCCATCGTGCGCGGATCGGCCCGGACGACGCGCAACACCACGCCTTCCGGCCCCTGCACCCACGTGGTCGCGATCGCGTACGGGAAGCCGTGCTGCGGAAGGCCCCTCGTGCGCCAGACGCCTTCGTCGGTGTCGGTCTTGGCGTTTGCCGTCGTGGCGCCGATCGGCGGGCCCGGCAGAATGGAGCGCGAGGTCAGATAGAAGAAGTCCCGCGCCTCGCGCTGGATGTAGCGAGGGAAGAGCATGTGTCCCATCGCGCGGATCATGCGGCGCGATCGAAACGCGTAGCCCGCCATGTCCGGCACATGGCCCTCCGCCTCCCAGTCGGGGGAGAGGCGGCGCGAGAGCGGTTTGAGCTCGCCTTCGGGCGCGACGTCGTAGAACTCGAATCCGGCATGGCCGGGGTTCATGTCGAGGTGGATCCCGAACGAACATCCGGCGGCAAGCATGCCGCGCGCGAGATCTTCCGCCGAGATGCTCGTGCTGTAGAAGTAGCCTTCGAAGTTGGCTTTCGTCAGGCAAATGGCGCTGCGCGTGCTGTGGACCTGATCGGGCCATCCCGGCGGCGTGCCGCCCCACCAGCCGCGGCCCCACGGGTTGAACTTCCCATTCTGTACGAGCGCCGTCAGGTTCTGGCGCAGCGCGATGACGTCGTCCGGCACGTCTCCCGCGTTCGGCCAGGCGCCGAATCCGTTCGAGCCATCGCGAAGCTCGACAACGGTCGCCGCATACGGCTTCGGCGGCAGGTACTCGATGCCGTTGGCGACCATCCCGTACTCGCCGTGCTGGGCCTGGAAGCCGCCGTTGAAGGCCGCGACAACGTGGCGCATCACTTCGGGCGTGCGCGGAATCATGCCCGGGCCGCGCTCGCCGTTCGCGCTGATCGGCTCGATCGTACCGGCTTCCATGTGGAGCGCGACCTGCCGCGGGTCCCAGAGCGTGACGTACACGCGCACGTCCGGCCGCTCGCGATCGGGGCGCACGAACGACGTGACGAATGCCGCGGCCCCGCCGCTCGCCGCATCCGTGATGAACGGGTCGCGATCGAGCGCGATCCATTGGCCTTCGCCGGGCAGGGCGGGCGTGATGACCGGCGTGAAGGGAGGCGGCGGCCAGCCGACGTCGGGGTCCGTGAAGGTCGGCTCCGCGGCGCCGCCGCTCGGCAGACCGAGCTCGTTGCGCACTTCTTCGGACGTCGTGCCCTGGGCGACGGCCGCGTGTGCCTTGTCGAGCAGCGTGAAGGCGACGGCTTTCAACCACTGCATCCTCTCGTCGCCGAACCAGGGCATGGCGCGCACCCGGTCGACGGCCCACGTCGCGAAGTTGCCCGGCCGCGCGCGTTCGTCGGGAACGACGCGTACGAACGATGCGCCGGCTACGACGCGGCCCGACTCCGGGTCGAGCTGGATCACGTGTTCGTCGGCGTGAATCTCGAGCGAGCCGTCGTCCCGAAACGCGACGGACGACCGCCGCGCGACCGGATCGAGCGCGAACATCGCGTTCGCGAACCCCGCGGTCTGCCCGGTCTGCTGGAGGTTGGTCAGCGCGGTCTGCGCCTTCTGCAGGCGCGTCCATCCGTCGTAGGTCGAGGGTGGCGGACCCGCGAGGTCGATCACGTGAACGCCGGTCACGAGGCCTTCGGCGGCCGTCGTGTACACGAGCTTCTCGCCGCGCAGAATCGGCCGCGACTCATCGACGCCGCTCGTCTCGGTGATGTCGCGCACGCTGCCGAGTCGCACGAAGCGGCCTTCCGCGGTGAGGCGCGCCTCGACGACATACAGATCGCTCGGCTCGCCCTGGGCGTGCGCGCGGACGATGGCACGCGCGCGACGCTCCAACGACGCGAACGAGCCGAACGTGGCAAACGAGCGGTGCGCTGCTTCGATCCAGAGAACGTCGTCCGGTTCGCACGAGAGGCCTTCGCCCGCGAGCGCCTGCACGATGGAACCTTCCGCGCCGGTTTCGGGGCCGGGTGCCCCGGTTCGCGCGCGGGCGCCCCGCCACGCGGCCGAAGCGAGGGCCATGGCGCCCGCAGTCGCCGCGAGCGCAAGCGGCCTTCGTTGGGCGTTCCAGAACGCGCGCGGCGCTTGCGACAGACGACGGCCCACGGTCGCTGGCCCGATCCATCGACGCTCCGTCGGGTACGCGGCCATTAGAGAAGCACCGTGGGCGGTCCTTTAGGAGGGAAACGGGCGGCGTACCAGCTCGGTTCGGTGGGGTCCAATCTTCGGCACGGTTCGGTGAACAAAGGTGCCCCTCGGCAACTCAGTTGTCGAGCTTAGGCGTGGAACCTCGCGGGATTGCTTGCGACGGCAGCGGGAGCGAAATATGCTTCAAGCAGGCCCTGACGTGTTGTTCCTGCCCAAGCTCGTTGCCCCGCGTCGGATGGCCGCTGCCACGGTCGTTGGCTTCGCGGTGTACGCCTCGGCGTGTCTTGGCGCGTGTTTGAGTCCGACGCTGCCGCTGCCGCCGCCGGACGCGCCGGTGATCATCCCGGGCACGGACGCGGACCACGTCGAGCTGCGTGCCGCATGCTCGGGGGCGCAGCCGAACGCGATCATGATCATCATCAACACGAACCCCGAGGTGGCGAACGACCTTGCCGTGACCGGCTCGCGCGCGAGCAACTGCGGTTCGTGGGACGCGACGGTCTACGCGCATTCGAACGACACGCTGCAGATCATGCAGCAGGTCGGCGATCAGGCGAGCAGCGCGGTCTTCGTGACGGTGCAGTAGCGCCGGGCGGTGGCCTCCCGCGGTCGCGCAGTCCGCGTGCGGCTCGCCGCCGCGCGATCATTGCCAGCGGTGCGTTCGCGTTTCGCTCGGGCCGGTCCCGACGACGCGGAGGCTCACGCGGCCGTTCTCGCCCCGGGAAGCTTGCGGGTCCTTGGGTAGGGCGTGCGGCGCGGCGCCGTCTCCCTGCACGTCCTGCAGCTCGCCCACGAGGTCCCAATCACTCGCCTGGACGATCCGCACGCGGCGCATTTCGCCCGCGTGCGACTCGCCCTCGCTCAAGTACACGCCGCCGTCGATCTCGGGGGCCTGGCCGGCGTGGCGGCCCTTCATCACGAGCTCGTGCTCTTCGCTCGGGCCTTCGACGAGCACCTCGAGCTCCGAGCCGATGAGGGCGCGGTTCTTCTCGCGGGCGATCTTGCGCTGCATGCCCATCAGCTTGCGGGCGCGGTTCGCGGCAACGAGCGCGGGCACTTTCGCGTCCATCGCGTGTGCGGCGCACGTCTCCTCGTCCGAGTACCGGAAGACGACCGCGTGCTCGAACCGAGCCCAATCCACGAACGCGCACAGCTCGTCAAAGTCGGCCTGGGTCTCGCCCGGATGCCCCACGATGAACGCCGTCCGGAACGTGAGGCGCGGGACAGCCTTGCGCAGCCGTTCGACGACGCGCTTCTGCCGGTCCTTGCCGTGGCCGCGGCGCATTCGCTTGAGCATCGCGTCCGACGCGTGCTGCAGCGGCATGTCGACGTAAGGCACGACGCGCGGGTGGCCGGCGAGCACTTCGACGAGCGCGTCGTCGAGCGTCTCCGGATAGAGATAGAAGAGCCGCACCCAGCGAACGCCCCGCACGTCCGCGACGCGCCGGACGAGGTCGGCGAGCGATGCCCGCTCCTCACGCCCCGCGTCCCGGCCCCAGGCGATCGTGTCTTGCGAGACGAGGTTCAGCTCGATGGCGCCCTGCGCGACGAGCCGCTCGGCTTCGGCGACGATGTCGTCGGCCCCGCGCGAGCGCTGTTTGCCGCGGATCTGGGGGATGACACAAAAGGCGCAAGTTCGGTTGCAACCCTCGGCAATCTTGAGCCAAGCGCTGGCTCGCGACTGGGTGACGATGCGCGGGTCGCTCGCCTTCACGACCCAGTCGGCCGGGTTGCCGACGAGCACGCGCTCGGCGTCTCCCGCCAGCACTTGCTCGAGCTTGAGCATGTCGCTCGACCCGAGCAGGTGGTCGACCTCGGGCATCTGTTCGGCGAGGTCCGCGCCGTACCGTTGGGAGAGGCAGCCCGCGACGACGAGCTTCTTGCATGCGCCGACGCGCTTGTACTCCGCGAGCTCGAGGATCGTGTCGATCGACTCTTTTTTGGCCTCGCCGATGAAGCCGCACGTGTTGACGACGATGACCTCGGCTTCATCGGGCTCGTCGACGATCGACCAGCCCCCCGCGCCCGCGACGCCGAGCATGACTTCGGTGTCGACGCGGCTTTTTACGCATCCCAGGCTGACGAAGTGGATCTTCCGCCGGGAAGAGCGGGGCGC
>DATHQY010000115.1:0-10117 GCA_035482215.1 Polyangiaceae bacterium
GGCGCGAGCGGGCAGACGGTCCTCGGGTCGATGGAGATCGTGGACCCTGCGACGCAGACCGTGCGCGCCGAGAACGTCGCGTCGCTCGCGGTGCCGCGGCGCGCGCCGGAAGTCCTGCGCCTTGCGTCCGGCGAGATTCTCGTCGCCGGCGGATTCGACGGCAACGGCGCCGCGGTGTCCACGCTCGAGTGGTTCGCGCCCGATGCGAGCGCGCCTTCGAAGCGCGCGAGCGTGCTCGCGACGGGTGCCACGCAAGCGTTCGTCGCCCTCGAAGCCGGCGGCGCGCTCGCCGTCATCGTGCCGCCCGCGGGTACGGACGGCGGATTTCAGAACGTGTGGGTCATCGGGGCGGACGGCACGCTCGCGGCCGCATCGCCCATCGCGGGCTCGCTGACCCAACCCGTGCTCTTCGGAGGCGCCGGCGGCGCGCCGGTGCTCTGGACCGGCGACCGCTGGCTCCGGTGGCAGCCGTGGAGCGGCTCGTTCACCGCCCTCGATTCGCTCGACGATCGTCCCGCGTCGATCGATAGGGCGACCGCGTCGCCCGATCCCGGCCTCGCGCTCTGGCTCGATCCGGACACGGCGCAGATCACCGGCCTGCGGTTCGACGTCCGAGGCGCCTACTCGTCGCTCGCCGGTCCGCTCTGGGTGTCGTCTCCCGACGACACGGCGCCCGACGGGCTCGCGGTCGTGGGAGGTGCTTCCTTCGACGAGACGGAGGGCGTCGTTCTCGCGTCTGGAGCGAGCGCGTTCGTGACCGATCGGACCTACGCCGACGTGTCCATCGACGTGGCCGCGCCCGCCAGCGAGCCGCCGCTCGTCGTCCTGCGCGACGAGCTGGGCGACGAGCTCCAAATCGGCGATACCTTGTGCCCCGTCGTGCGCGCCCCCTCCGATGCGTCGTTGCACGTGGAGCGGCACGGCACTGCGGTCACGTGGGCGCTCCCGGGCGGAGCGTCCGGCACGTGCCCGCCGCCGTTCGCCGCGAGCGCGCGGCTGTCCATCGGCCTTCGCGGTCCCTCCGCGATGGGCGGCGCGGCGCGCGCCGTCGCGTCGAGCATGACCGTGACGCGACTCGGTTCCCCGTAGTTACGACGCTCATGCACCGCACGAACAACCCACGAAAAAGCACACTGCTCGGCCTGGCGGTCGGCGCCATCGGCGTCGTCTTCGGCGACATCGGCACGAGCCCTCTCTACACGCTGCAAGTTGCCGCCGCGGATTTGCCCGGCGATCCCCGCCTCGCGCACGCCGAGATTCACGGCACCGTGTCCCTCATCTTCTGGGCGCTCGTCCTCGCCGTCTCCCTCAAATACGTGACGTTCGTGATGAGCGCGGACAATCGCGGCGAAGGAGGCATCCTCGCCCTTCTCGCGCTGCTGCCGACGCCGACCCGCGAGGAGGGCGCCGCGCCGAATCCCGAGACGGGCGTCGAGCCGGCCATGGCCACCGCTTCGGCGGCCCGCACCCGCGCGCCGTCGGTCGTCCGTCCGGGCGCGGCCGCCGCGCAGGGGCCGTCCTGGTTCAGCATGGGAATCATCGCGCTCCTCGTCATCGCCGGCGCGGCGCTTCTCTTCGGCGACGGCATGATCACCCCGGCCATTTCGGTCCTGAGCGCGCTCGAGGGGCTGAAGCTAACGACTCCGAGCTTCGCGCCTTACGTCGTTCCGCTCACGTGCGGTGTGCTCCTCGGGCTCTTCTCGATTCAGCGCCACGGGACGGGGAGCGTCGGGAGGCTCTTCGGCCCCGTCATGATCTTGTGGTTTCTCACGCTGGGAGCGCTGGGCCTGAAAGAGGTCGTCCTCCATCCCGAGATCCTCTGGGCGCTGTCGCCCCACTGGATCGTGCATTACTTCGCGCGCCACGGGATCGGCGGGCTGCGGATCCTGGGCGTCGTCGTCCTCGCGATCACGGGCGGCGAGGCGCTTTATGCGGACATGGGCCACTTCGGCGCGCGCCCGATTCGCATCTCCTGGTTTTCGGTCGTCTTCCCCGCGCTCGCCCTGTCGTACCTCGGTCAAGGCGCGCACATGCTCCACGATCGCAACGCGTACGCGAATCCGTTCTTCTCGCTCGTACCGCCCGGCATACCGACGTACGCCCTCGTCGTCCTCGCGTCGCTCGCGACCGTCATTGCTTCCCAGGCTCTCATTACGGGCGTCTTTTCGCTCACGCACCAGGCGGTGCAGCTCGGATTCTTCCCCCGTGTGGCGGTACGGCACACGTCGAGCGAATCCGAAGGACAGATTTACGTCCCCGTCGTGAACTGGGGCCTCGCCATCGCGTGCATCACGCTCGTCCTCGCATTTCGCGAATCGAGCCGTCTCGCGTCGGCGTACGGAATCGCGGTCAGCGGGACGATGGCCATCACGTCCGTCGTGTTCTTCGAAGTCACGCGCAAAGTCTGGAAATGGCCGCTCTGGCGCGCCGTCCCGCTGCTCGTGCTCTTTCTCTCGTTCGATTTGCCGTTCCTCGGCGCGAATCTCCTCAAGTTCGGCGACGGCGGCTATGTGCCGATCGGCGTCGGCGCGCTCTTTTTCGCGATGATGCTCATCTGGCACCGCGGCCACGAGCTCCTGATCGAGCGCGCGGAGCTCAAGAGCCTACCGCCCGCCGACTTCGTCGATTCGCTCGCCGTCAACGTGACGCGCGTGCCGGGCACGGCAATCTACTTGTCGGAGACGCATGGCGTGCCGCACGTCCTGGCGATGCAGTGCACGCGCGTGCGCTCGCTCATGGAGCACGTGCTCGTCGTGACGATCCTCGTCGAGCATGAACCGACCGTCCCCGACGACGAGCGCATCGAAGTCGAGGCGTTGGACCGCGGATTCACGGGCGTGACGGTTCACTTCGGCTTCATGGAAGATCCGCGCGTGACGCGCGAGCTCGAGCGGGCCGTCGCGTCGCACGAGCTCGAAGCGAGGCTCGACGACGCCACCTACTACGTCGGCCACGAGACGGTCGTCGGCGGGGCCGGGGGCAAGATGGGCGCGTTCACCGAGACCATCTTCGCGTTCCTCGCGCGCAACGCGAACAGCCGCGTCGATCACTTCGGCCTGCCTCTCGATCACGTCGTCGAGCTCGGAGTCCGGATCGATCTGTAGGGCTTGGCGTCTTGGCGTCTTGGCGATCTATCTCTCTCGATGAGGGCCGCTGCCTTCCATCGCTCAGTAAGGCTTGTCGCCTTTTTCCATGACGAAGCCCGACGCCGGCATCTGGACGCCGTTGACCGACGTGCCGCCGTTGTGAATCGCGGGGAACATCGCCTGCATACTCTGCGGGAAGCCGAACGCCGGCTTCGTGAGCGCATCGAGCCGCGCTGCTTGCTCCGCCGTGAGGTGCACGTCGAGCGCCTTCACGTTGTCTTCGAGCTGCGCGATCCGGCGGGCGCCGAGGATCGTCGACGTGACGCCGGGTTGGGCCTTTACCCACGCGAGCGCCACGCGCGCCACCGTGGTGTCCTGCGCCTTCGCGATCGCCTCGAGCTCGTCGACGACCGCGTAGGTCTTCTCGTTGAGCGCTCCGTGCAGGAACATCCCGCGATCGCCCTTCGCCTGTCCGGCGTTCTCCCGCGTGTACTTGCCGCTGAGCGCGCCGCTCTTCAGCGGCGACCACGGGGTGATTCCGATCCCCATCTCCAGCGCCAAGGGAACGAGCTCCTGCTCGACGCTGCGCTCGAGGAGCGAATACTCGATCTGGAGACCGATGAACGTGGGCCATCCACGGAAGTGCGCGGTGACGTTCGCCTCGGCGACCTTCCACGCCGGCGTGTCGGAAACGCCGATGTAACGGACTTTGCCGGCGCGGACGAGAGTGTCGAGCGCCGCCATCGTCTCTTCGATCGGCGTGTGCATGTCCCAGTTGTGGAGCCAGTAGAGATCGATGTAGTCGGTCTGCAAGCGGCGGAGCGAGTTGTCGCACGCGTTCAGGATCGACTTGCGCCCCGAGCCGCCCCCGTTCGGATCGCCCGGGTAGAGATTGCCGCTGAACTTCGTGGCGATGACGAGGCGGTCGCGGCGGGCGGGGCGGCGCCCGATGTGGTCGCCGATGATCTTCTCGGAATGGCTCTTCGTGTAGAAGTTCGCCGTGTCGATGAAGTTGCCGCCGAGATCGATGTAGCGGTCCATGATCTGCTGCGACTCCTCGACGCTGGACCCCCAACCGAGGTCTTCACCGAAGGTCATCGCACCGAGACAGAAGGGGCTGACACGAAGGCCGGAGCGGCCGAGCGTGACGTAATGGTCGAGAGCCATGGGGTCTCCTGGGGTTCGAGCGCCGTGCTACCTTCGTTCAAGGCAGCATTCAGTTCACGTGCGCGATAGTTTATGGTTGAACGAATCGTCGGCAAGGGGCGTATGGCGAAAATCGACGCAGCGAAGATGTGGTCGCTCAATTACCGCTTGCTGACGTCCGTCATCACCAGCGTCGCGCCGGCCATCGCGAAGCTGGGGCTCGAGACGAAGGAGCTCTTCGTCCTCGCCGAAATCGACGAACACCCGCACCCCGCGGAACTCTCGGCCGTCCTCTGCATGCCGAAGCCGACGGTGACCGTGAACGTCAAGCGGCTGGAGGCCGCGGGCTTCGTCCGGCGCGAGATCGACGCGGCCGACTTGCGCCGCCACCGGCTGATGATGACGGCCGCGGGCCGCAAGGCGATGACGCGCGGCCTCGCGCTCCTCTCCGAGGCCTACGGCGAGCGCCTCCGGCGGCTCACCGCGGGCCAGCAGGGCGATCTCCGCGCGCTGCTCGAGAAGCTCGCGTAAGTCCGCTCCCTTCGCAACCGTGGGTGACGGCGCACGCAGCGGGATCGCGTGCCTCTTCGTGGACGCGACGGGCACGCGAACATGGCGGGCGTACCGTGTAGGGGCGGCGCAAGCGCGGCGAATACAAATGATACCCTCGGCGCGCCTTGCGCATCTCTCTTCGAATGGCCCTCTTCGTGGCGCTGACCGTGACGGCCCTCGCGCCGCTCACGTACCTCGGGCTCACCCAGATCGCCCGCTGGCGCGAGGTGCAGAAGCGCGACGCGGACAACGAGCTCCGGCTCGCGTCGACCTCCCTGGCGCTCGCCGTCGGGCAGGTCCTCGACGCGAACGTGCGCGCCGTGACCGCCACCGCAGCGCAGATCGGCGCGCAGGGTTCCCTCGAGCCGTCGCTCCTCGTGTCGATGCTGCACCGGTATCGCGAGCAATTCCCCGCCTGTTTCGGCGCGCTCGTGACCGACGCGGACTCGCGGCGCATCACCTCCGATCCGGATACGGGCGGCAGCGGCGAGGTCGCGGACCGCCCGTATTACCGAGACATGGTGGCCACGGGGACCACGTCGGTGTCGCAGGTCGAAATCGGGCGCTTCATCCGCATGCCTACCGTCCACGTCTGCGCGCCGATACGAACGCGCGACAGGCCCGACAGGCTCGCGGGGTCCGTCGTGGCCGCTCTCAGTTTGCAGTACCTGAGCCAGCTGACCGCGCGGCTCGTGGATCCGTTCGGAGAGATGCGGGCGCTCGTCCTCGACAACCGCGGGCGCGTCATCGCGGACTCGGCGCGAAACGGACCGGCGCCGCTCACGGATCTCTCGGGCATCGTCACGCACGGTCCGCTCCTCTCCGGCGCGACCGTTTTCGCAGGTGGGACCGACGAGCAGGGGGTCGCCGTACGCAGCGCGTCGACGCCGGTCTCGGAGCAGAGCCTCGGTTGGACCGTCACCGTGATGCGCCCGGAGGCGACGATCGAGGAGCAGTCGCGTCGGGCGCGCGGACACACGCTGATCGCGGCACTCGGAGCGCTCCTCATCGGAGTGGCGTTCGCCTTCGCCATTTCTTCGCGCCTCGCCCGTCCGATCGACCGCCTGGCCCGGTATACGCGCGAAGTCACGAGCGCGCGCGAAGCCGCGGCTCCCGAGCCGCAGACCGGGGACCCACGCGAAGTGAGCCAGCTCACGACGACGGTGACCGCGATGGTGGCGCAGCTGCGCAAGCAGGCCGACGATCTGCGCGCGCGCGAGGCCGAGCAGGTGGTGCTCGGGCGATTGCGGCGCGAGCTCGAGATCGCGGAGCGCATCCAGACGGGGATTCTGCCGAAGCGCTTCGACGTGCCGGCGCTCGCGATCGGCGCGCTCATGAAGCCCGTCGAAGCCGTCGGCGGCGATTACTACGACGTGATGCCCTCGGGGCCGGGCTGCTGGGTCGGCATCGGCGACGTGTCCGGCCACGGGCTCAACGCCGGCCTCGTGATGATGATGCTCCAGAGTGCTCTCGGGAGCGTGGCCGCGTACGCCCGCGAAGCCCGGCCCGCGGAGCTTCTGAGAGCGGTGAACCGACTCCTCGTCGAGAACATCCGCCACCGCCTGAACTCCGACGAGCACGCGACGCTCGTCCTGATGCATCTCGACGCCGACGGGCAATTCGTTTTCGCGGGCGGCCACGAACCGCTCGTGATTCTCCGCGCGGGCGCGATCCAGTGCGAAATCGTCGAAACGAACGGGCCGTGGATGGGCATCAACCTGGAGGGCACCGAGTCGCTCACCGAGAGCGGCGGGGCGCTCGCCGCCGGCGATCTTCTCGTCTTGCACTCCGACGGCGTCGTCGAAGCGGGCGCCTCGCGTCGCAACGCGTTCGGCATCGAGCGATTGTGCGCCGAGGTGGAGCGACTGCGCGATCGGCCCGTCCAGGAGATCTGCGAAGGCCTCATCGCGGCCGCGCAAGGGTGGGTGCCGGGGCCCGCCGAAGACGACATGACGGTCGTCGCCGTTCGCTACGCGGGCGGTTGAAAGAGAAGCACCTCTATTCCACGACCGCGAGAACCTCGATCGCCGACCGCTGAATGGCGCCGAAGCTTCGCGACTGCCATGCGAGATTGCGGTTCGTCCGGACACTCACCTGGTAGCGCTGCGGGGCGGGCAGCACCTTGACCTTCGTGAGCCACGTCACGAAGGCCTTCAGGGAAGCGGAATTCATGAAATACAGATCCTGGCAATCGAGCGTGACCGTCTTGACGCTCGTCCCTACGGCCTGGTCGTGGAGCGTCGTGAGAAAGAGGTCGAGCAGCGACGTGGCCTGCGAATCGCAGTTGCCCGACAGCTTGACCGCGATCGCCGTGGCGCCGGCTTGCGGTTCGATGCGAAACCCCTCGACTCCTACGGTGGTGAGTCCCCCGCTCATGAACGCCTCCTGGGGCCTACACGCCGTTCTGCGACGAGCGTGATGCGGCCGTCTTCGACGAACCCTTCGAGATCCATCTCGCCCTCGACGCGGATCCGCGCGAGCCCGAGCCTCGACCCGGTGCGCTGGGTGCTCTCCGCAATGAGCTCGTCGTAGGCCGTGACCGGATGGGCCGTGGCGTCGAGGCGCGCGAGAATGCCCTCCGCCTCGCGCAAGTGCTCCGCCGTCGCGCCGTTGCTCGACCGGAGCTCGACCACCGTTTCGCCTTCGCGCTCGTGGAGCTCGATGCCGAAGGTCACGTGTCCGTGGCTCGCGTACTTGGCGAGGTTCTCGAGCATCTCGTGCGCGACCATGACGATCCGCTGCAGTTCGTCCGCCTCGACGAAAGACTCGTAGCTGGCCGAGAGGAGTTCGCGCACCATCGACGGCACGCGCTTCGAGGGCGGCTCGTGCCAGGCCATCGCCATGGACGCCATGGGCGTATCGGCGGACCGCCGCTCGGCGGTCATCCCGGGCGGCTCTCGCGGTTCACCGCCGGGATCGCTCCCCTCACGCTGTTCCCCCATGGCGTTCGGAGGTCATTTTATGTCCATTCCGGGCGCGACGCGAACGAGAACGGCGTTTCGTTCGAGCGAGCTCCGCTCTAGGCTGGCGGAGCCATGCCCCTCATCCAGTTCGTTCAGAACTACGAAGACCTGTCCACCGATCACGGTTACCAGTTCAAGTTCTTCTGCGACAAGTGCCACAACGGCTTCATGACGCACTTCCAGGCGTCGACGATCGGGATGGCCGAATCGGCGCTGAAGGTCGCGGGCAATCTGTTCGGCGGCTTCTTCAACACCGCAAGCAACTCGGCATACGAGATCCAGCGGGCCGTCGGCGGCCCGGCGCACGACGCGGCGCTCGAGGCCGCGGTGAAGGAAGGCAAGCAGCACTTCCACCAGTGCACCCGCTGCGGCAAATGGGTCTGCCCCGACGTCTGCTGGAACAACGACGCGGGCCTGTGCGAAGGCTGCGCGCCCAACCTCCAGGAGGAGCTCGCGAGCGCCGCGGCGCAGGCGAAGGCGGACGCGGCGCGCGCCCAGCTCCGCGAAAAGGCCGCCAAGACCGATTACGTCGGCGACATCGACATGAGCGCGAACGCCGTCTTGCGCGCGCCGGGACCGGCGACGGCCGCCGGCGATCGATGCACGGGCTGCGGCGCGGCGCTCGGGGGTGCGCGCTTCTGCCCGCAGTGCGGGACGCCGCGACCCGCGCCGGGTTGCCCCGGGTGCGGCGCCGCCATCGCGCCGAACACGCGTTTCTGCGCGAGTTGCGGGCACAAGCTGGCGTGAGGCGCTATAGCGTCGCCGCATGACGAGCCCGCGCGAAGCCGGCTATCGTATGCCCGCGGAATGGGCGCCGCACGCTGCCACGTGGGTCGCTTGGCCGAGCCATCCCGACCTCTGGAAAGAGAATTTGCCGGCCGTACGCGGAGCGTTCACGAGCCTGGTGCAGGCGATCGTCGCGGGCGAGGTGGCGGAGGTCCTCGTGCCGGATGCCGAGAACGAACGCCTCGCGCGGGCGGCGCTCGGCGCGATCGCCTGGGATCGCGTGCGCTTTCATCGCGTGCCCTTCGGCGACATCTGGCTCCGCGACACCGCTCCGGTGTATGTCGCGTCGTCGTCCGCGTCGTCCGATCGCCGACTCGCCACGGTGCGTTTCGTGTTCAACGGGTGGGGCGGCAAGTACGTGCTCGATCACGACGAACGCGTGGCCGAGCGCGTGGCCGCCATCTCGGGTGAGCCCGCGTTCGCGCGACCGTTCGTTCTCGAGGGCGGCGCCGTCGAAGTCGACGGCGAAGGCTCCGTGCTGACGACGCGCCAGTGCTTGCTGAACCCGAACCGAAACCCCACGTTGAGCGAAGTGCAGATCGAGGAGGCGGTGCTCGAGTCGCTCGGCGGAGAGAAGCTCCTATGGGTCGGCGACGGGCTCTTGAACGACCATACCGACGGCCACGTCGACACGATCGCGCGCTTCGTCCACCCCGGCGTCGTCGTCGCGATGGAGCCTCGCTCTGCCGACGATCCGAATCGAGAAGTGCTCGCGACGTTGATCCGCGATCTCGAATCGCTGACGGACGCCAAAGGCCGCCGGCTCGAAGTGGTGCGTGTCCCGTCGCCGGGGCGCGTGCTCGATGATGCGCGCGAGATCATGCCCGCGAGCTACGTGAACTTCTACATCGCGAACGCGAGCGTCGTGGTACCGACCTACGGCAGTCCGTTCGACGACGAGGCGGTGCAGCGCATCGCCGCGCTCTTTCCCGGTCGGACGACCCGCGGAGTGAACGCCAAGGCGGTCCTGGCGGGCGGCGGCGCCTTTCACTGCATCACGCAACAGAAGCCGCAAGCCGGGCACGCACCCCAAGACGGATCCCAGGACTGACGTCATGACCGACCGCAAGATCACGGTGGCCGCCATTCAATGTCCGCTGGCCGGCCCGCGCGAAGAGAATCTCTACAAGGTGGAGTGGCACGTCCGTCAAGCCGCGCAGCTCGGCGCGGGCGTCATCCTCCCGCCGGAGCTCTTCGAAGGGCCGTATTTCTGCCGCGAAGAGAAGGCCGAGTGGTTCGCGGAAGCGCGCACGCTCGAAGAGGACGAGGCGGTGACGCGCATGCGTGACGTCGCGCGCGATCTCGGCGTCGTGATTCCCGTCTCGTTCTTCGAGCGTGCGGGGCAGGCCTATTACAACAGCCTCGCGATGATCGATTCGGACGGGGCGCTCCTCGGCGTCTACCGCAAGAGCCACATTCCCGACGGCCCCGGGTACGAAGAGAAGTTTTACTTTCGCCCCGGCGACACCGGGTTTCGCGCGTGGAAGACCCAGCGCGGGGTCATCGGCGTCGGCATTTGCTGGGACCAGTGGTTCCCCGAATCGGCGCGCGCGATGATGCTCCTCGGCGCGGAGGTGCTTCTGT
>DATHQY010000116.1:0-3553 GCA_035482215.1 Polyangiaceae bacterium
GCCCTCCGCACGCCCCACCGTTCGCCACAATTGCCGCGAAACACCCCGCGAGGCCGATGAGGAAGCCGCGAGGTTCGGGGCGCATGCGGTATGATGCCTATCACGCCCGGTGTCCGCCCCCGCCCTCTCCGCGTCGTTCGACGTGCCCCGCCCCGCAACGCGACGCCTGCTGTCTTTCACGGGCGTCTTTCCGCTCGGCGCGTTTCTCCTGATTCATCTCTTTCTGAATGCGTTTGCCGTGCGCGGCGAGGGCATCTTTTCCGGCGCGGTCGCGCGCGTCCAGGCCATGCCGTGCCTGCCGCTCGTCGAAGGGCTCCTCGTGTTTCTGCCGCTCCTCGTCCACGCGAGCGTGGGGCTCTGGCTCGTTCTGGCCAATCGTCCGCTGACGGCGCCGAGCCCGTTCACGCCCGCGGTGCAGCGCGCGATGCGCACGACGGGCATCATCGCGCTGTTTTTCCTGACGCTGCACCTTCCCGAGCTCCGTTTTCGCGCGGGCGGCGTCCCGCTCGACGGCGGCGCGCTCGACACCCTCCTCGCCTACGACCTGTCCTCGATGTCCCACGGGGTGCCCTGGTACGGCGTCGCCTACTTGGTGGGCACCGCGGCGGTCGTCTTCCATTTCACGGCGGGTCTGTGGGGGTTCTTCGCCGCATCGCGTCGCGGCCGAGCCAGCGAAAGCGCGCGCCGCTACGCGGTGTGGCTCGCGGTCGTGCTCGGCGCCGGGATGTGGCTCGCCTTTGCGGACATCGTCGTCTTCCACGCGACGGGGGTGGGGTTCCTGTGATCGCTGTAGGTTTGCTGCAGGACCAAAGGTAAGATCCACCGGTGCAGAAACTCGAAGCCGGAATTCACCGCTTTCAGGCGACGTACTTTCGAAAGCACCGCGGCCTCTTCGAAAGCCTCGCGGAAAGCCAGCGTCCGGAGACGTTGTTCATCACGTGCTGCGATTCGCGTGTCGACCCGACGCTGATTCTGAACGCGGCGCCGGGCGAGCTGTTCGTCGTGCGCAACATCGGCAACATCGTGCCCCCGGTCGAGCGCGGCGTCCTCGGGGGCGTGTCGGCGGCGATCGAGTACGCGGTGCAAGTCCTGAACGTCGGGCACGTCGTCGTGTGCGGACACACCAATTGCGGGGCGATCGCCGCGATCCTGCACCCCGAGCGGGTGGCCCACCTGCCGCTCGTCTCGCGCTGGGTCGACCTGTCGTCGCGCATTCCGCAGCTGATCGAAGAGCGTTACGGACACCTCGAGGGCGAAGAGCGCATGACCGCGGCCGTCGAAGAGAACGTGCTCATCCAGCTCGAAAATCTGCGTTCGTTCGACTTCGTCGCCAAGAAGCTCGACACCGGCGAGCTCCAGATGAGCGGCTGGGTCTTCAAGATCGCGACCGGTGACGTCTTCGACTACGACCCGATCACCGGCCAATTCTTGGAGCTCGGGGCCGACGAAGAGAACCGAGCGGCCCTCACGTCGCGGCCCCCACCGCCGCCGCCCGCGCTCTAGAGGCTACGCGCGCGGAGGCGCAGCGCGACCTTGACGACCGCGTCGTCCGCCATGAGCACGTTCTTGTCGCCGCCCTTCTGGTCGGTCGCGACGATCTTCTCGAGCGCCGTCGCCGCCGCGGCGTCGCCGTTCGGCGCGAGCTGATCGATCGCCTCGACCAGCGCGAGCCGCGCGCTCGGATCCTTGATCTTCTCGACGCGCTTCAGGAGCTCTGCGCGCGTCGCGTCCGCGGAACCCTGTCCGTAGATCACCGCCATCCACGACGCCTTCACGGCGCGCAGGTTCGCCGTCGGAGGCGACGTGGGGATCGGCTCGTCGAGGACGCCGATGTAGCAACCGGCGTTCGTTCCGCATTTGTCCGCGACGCCCGCCGCGAAGCCCAGCATCTGCTCACTCGCCTGGAAGACCTCCGGCGGCAGCTCGCTCTTCACTTTCGTGAGAGCGGCGCCGACGTCGCCTTTCTTGCCGGCGGGCATCAACTTGAGCGCCGCGTCGATCGGCAAGAGCTTGCTCGTCGCATCCGGCGCGGTCGCGGTCTCTTTGACGAGCCAGTCGGTGAGCCCCGGGTCGTAGAAGTTCGCGGCGGCCTGCGCGAGCGCGGCCCGCGGTTTGAGCGCGCCGAGGAAATCGACCGACGAGTTCCACGTGAGCTTCTTGTAGACGGCCATGAACGCGGGCTCGGCCGACTGCATCTTCGGAAATTGAACCAGCGACTGCGCGAAACCCACGCGCGTCGTGTCGGTATCGGCTCCGGGCAGCGCCGCGAGGATCGCGTCGCGGCCGGCCGAACGCGAGATGAGGCCGAGCACGTCGGCGACGATCGCGAGGTTCGCCTTGTCCTTGTAGGCCTCTCCGGCTTTTGCGTATTCGGGGTCCGTGCCGTTCAGCGCCTTGATCAGCTCCGGTTCGGAGTCTTTCGGCATCTTGAGGAGCGCCATGCGCACCGTGGCGTTCAAGTCGACTTTCGACGGCGTCAGCAGAACCAGAATGAGCTGGTGAATCGCTTTCGTGTAGCGAAGCTCGCTGATCACCTGCACCGAAGTGAGCTGCCACCAGTTGATCTGATCTTTTTGCGAATCGACGTTGTCCGGCATGACCGGCGCTTTGAGCTTTTCGATCGCCTTGTCGCCGTAGCTCGGGTCGTGCACGGTGACGACGGCGTCGTGGAGGCCCTGGTAAAGGCGCTGGCTCGTCGTCTTCGACAAGTGGAACTTGGCGAAGACGTTCCACAGCTCGTCGATCAGCGTCTGATCGAGCTTCACGCCCGCTTTCGCCATCGCGTTCGTCGACTCGCATGCGACGCGGACTTCGTCGTCCGTCTTGCCCATCTCGAAGTTCTTCAGCGCCTTCGCGATCGCCGGCTGGGTCCGGGGATCGTGCGTCTCCGCCAAGAACTTCATGAGGTCGGTCCGCGTCTTGTCGTCGAGATCGGCGGCCGTGTACTGCTTCGTGAGAGGCTCCACGATCGTGTCGAGCAGCGCCTTCACCTGCGGATTCGAGGTGTCGTTGCTCGCTTTCGTCATGTCGTCTTCGTAAAATTGCGTCAGGCGCTTAATCGCGTTTGCGCGCTGCGCCGGATCGTCGAGCCGTTTGACCCAGGTCTTCGGGTCGTTCTCGTCGTCGCAAGCGACGAGCACCACGGCGGACGCGCAGAGCACGACGGCGGTGGCGGACATGTACGGCGTGATGGCCGCCGCGGCGGATGACAGTAGACGGAGCGTGCAGCAAATAGTTTGCACGGTCTTCATATGGGCTCTCCCGTTCAGCGCGGCTGACGCGCGACGCTTCACTCCGCACCAAGCCGATTGCCCAAGGCGCGAACGCTGGCGCGGACGGTACAAGGCTACGGGCGGAAGTGTCAAACACGTGTGAAGCCCGCGCGGCCTCCACACGACCCGGGCCTCCACCGAGAAGCGCGCAGGCCCCGTCCGGTTCTCCGAGCGTCACGGACACCGCCTCCCCGTCCCCTTTCCAGCACCCGGCGTTCGCGGCCCGCGCGAGGGCCTGGCAGAAACGAGGCCCGAGACCGAACGCGAAGCCGCCGACGAGG
>DATHQY010000117.1:0-15802 GCA_035482215.1 Polyangiaceae bacterium
GTCTTCGTCGTGGGTCGCTTGCCCCACGTGATGAGGGCGTTGATGGCTCCGCTGAAGTAGCGGCCGTTGATCTCGTGAAAGAGCGCCAGCAGATCGTGGTGCTTGCCCTTCGAAACGAGGGCGGCATTTCGCTTTCGACGCACGAGCCGAAACCCGTTGGCGTCGATGTAGTCGCCGAGGGCGGCGCTGGCGTCGCGATCGCCACGCGTCACGTAACGGACGAGCGCGTCGACCACGACCGATGCGGCATCCAAAAACATATGGTGAACGCGGACATGCAGCGTCCCGCGTTGGACCCGATGCGTGATGATCGAGTGGCGATTGTCCGTTATGGACAGAACGATCGGTCCGGGGAAGGCGCTCCGCAGTCTTCGTTCGAGCGACTGGCGAGCCCCCTCGTGCACGAACAGGCACGGTGATGAGGTCGGCAGTACGAGACGGAGCTGAGCCCCCACTCGTTCCGGCAGACGGAAGGCGGCGGCCCCTTGCGCCCTCGCGATCGAGGGCCCCCTTCCGCCCGCCATCCGCGCTGCGACCGCTCGGCTTGCGTTCAGTAGGGGCACGATGTTTCGACCGCCCATTCGTGGCCTCCACCAGGCGGGTTAGAAGATGGGGGGAGCAGTGTCAAGGAAGGTGATTTATTTATGTCATTTCGATAAGTTAGACTTTCGTCCGCCGGGTCCCATAAGACCGGCGACGCAGCGCCCGAAATACCGCTGTTCGTCACGTCTTCAGCCCATCTTCCCGCGCGTCTTCGGTCCGAAGACGGACCCCATCACCGCGCCTTCAAGGCGTGCGGATCGAGCACGAAGCGAAGCTGTGCGTTCGGCGCATCCAAAGGAAGGTGAAGCCCTACCACCATGGCTTTGTCGAAGCCCTGCCCGAAGGGGTGACCGAGCAGGGCCGACGCGAGCGACGACATGTCGGGCTCGTGGCCCACCAACATGACGCGCTTGCGGCCCTGCGCGGCCAGCGTGGGGATCCACGCAAGCGCATGGCCGTCCGGTGAGAGCTCGCGACGCACTTCGACGGCGTTGGCTTCGCCATCCGATCTTGCGATGAGCGCGACGATCTCCGCCGTCTGGACGGCGCGAACGAGCGGGCTCGTGACAAAGTGAATGGGGGCCTCGCCGCTTTCGACGAGAGATTTCGCGACGGCACGGACCCGTTCGCGACCCGAAGGCGTGAGCCCGCGATCGCCGTCCAGACCGCTCGCGGCTTGGGCTTCAGCGGGGCCGTGCCGCATCAAATAGAGCTTCACGCGTACTGCCTCCTCTGTGCCCTCGCAGGCCCTTCCCGGCTGTCGGGCGTATCAGTTGGCAGGCTTGGCCGTCTGCGCCGTTGCCTTCTTGGCCGCCGGCTTCTCTTCTACCCCGTTGGTTTGCGTTGTCTCGTCGGGTCCACCGCTGCGTCCACGCTTGATGCCGTGCTTGATCAGGACGAGGCCTTCGATCTTGTCCATGAGATCCGGATGCTGCTCGAGATACGCCTTCGCGTTCTCGCGGCCTTGGCCGATGCGTTCCCCCCCGAAGGAGAACCAGGCGCCGCTCTTCTCGACGATGCCGAGCTCCGCGGCGAGATCGACCAGATCGCCCGAACGTGAGATCCCCTGCCCATAGAGAATGTCGAACTCGACCTCGCGGAACGGGGGCGCCATCTTGTTTTTGACGACTTTGACCCGCGTGCGGTTACCGATGACCGCTGGGTCTTTCCCATTCGAAGCGGCCGCGTCTTTGATTGCACCGATTCGGCGGATATCGAGCCTCATGCTCGAATAGAACTTGAGCGCGTTGCCACCGGTCGTCGTCGCCGGGCTGCCGAACATGACGCCGATCTTCATGCGAATCTGGTTGATGAAGACGAGCAGGCAGTTGGATCGCGAGACTGTCGCCGTCAACTTGCGCAGCGCCTGGCTCATGAGACGCGCCTGCAGCCCCACGTGACTGTCGCCCATGTCGCCTTCGATTTCCGCTTTCGGAACGAGGGCGGCCACGGAGTCGATGACGATGATGTCGACCGCGTTGGAATTGACCAGCATGTCTGCGATTTCGAGCGCTTGCTCGCCGTAGTCCGGCTGGCTGACGAGGAGCTCGTCGGTCTTCACCCCGAGCTTGCGGGCGTAGCCGGGATCGAGCGCATGTTCGGCGTCGATGAACGCCGCGACGCCGCCGATCTTCTGCATCTGCGCGATGGCGTGGAGCGTGAGCGTCGTCTTGCCGCTCGATTCAGGCCCGTAAATCTCGATGATGCGCCCCCTCGGATAGCCGCCGACGCCAAGCGCAATGTCGAGCCCGATGCTCCCGCTCGAGACGACCTGGAGCCCGTCGGCCAGGTTGGCGCCCTCTTTCAGGCGCATAATCGAGCCCTTGCCGTATTCCTTTTCGATCGAGGCGACCGCCAGCTCGATCGCTTTGCTCTTGTTCTTCGCGTCTTCCATGAAACAGGGTTCCCTTCAAAAGGAGCACGGCCGCCGCCGCTCGCCTGATGCCTCCGAAGCTATACTGGCAGTCCGTTCAGCTTTCAAGCCTCCTCACTGTTCCAGTCGCTCTCGCGCTTGCTCTCGCCGCGGGATGCGACTCGGACGGCTGTTCTTTCAAAGACGTAGCGGCCACGGCGGGTTCAGCGGCCGGCCCGCGAACGCCTGTCCCCGTCGTGGAGGCGCCGCCAGTTGCCGGCGGTGAGGTCGCGCCCAAAGCGGATCCGCCGGCACCGGCCGGCGATCTGCAGGCGGAGATCGACTCGTTCACGACCGTCGCCGCCTGCATCGAATCGCGCACGAAGGTCGATCCGCTCCTCGGGGATGCCCTCGAAGCCATTGGATACGACACGTTCTTGAGCGACGCGTGCGAGGTCAT
Source organism: Polyangiaceae bacterium (assembly GCA_035482215.1). GTDB lineage: Bacteria > Myxococcota_A > Polyangia > Polyangiales > Polyangiaceae > Palsa-1150. The sequence goes on from DATHQY010000117.1 coordinate 2,856, forward strand.
CGACGCGGCGAAGTCGCGCGACGCCAAGCGGTGCGCTTCGATCGAGGCGTCGGCGCTCCGCGAACACTGCGAAACGACGGTCGCCGAGATCGCCGGAGACGCCGCTGGGTGCCCCTGGGCCATCGTCGATCGTCCGCGCGAAGGCCGCGACCCGGCGTGCCTCGCGATTGCGCTTCGTGACTCCCGCCTCTGCGCGGGTGTCATCGAAGCGAGGGCCCGTGCGACCTGCGAAGCCGTTGCCGCGCACGACCCCAAGACCTGCGAGCGCCTGGGCGGGAAAGCCACCGCGCAGTGCGAGCGATCGGCGAGGCGCTGGGCCCGCGCGCTCGGTCCGGCGCGTCGAGGAGAGCCTCTGTTTTCCTCGTCCGAAAGGGTCACCTATGTCCAAGCGTCCGCCGGCGCTTCGGCCGCCGCGATCACGGTCGATCTGCATTCCGACGTTCAGCGCGGGCTCGTGCTCGTCCAGTCGAGCGACGGGATGCGGCTGCACGCCGGCACGGCGAACGACGAGCTGGATCTCATCGGACCCGCGCCCAACGCCGGCGCGAGCTTTTCGTTCGAGCTCTTCGTGCCCGCAGGCGGCGGCACCCCTGTCGTCGAACGAGCCGCGTTACGCGTACCCGGGCATCTGCCCGTCACTTGGAATGGGCCGCGCGGATCGATGCAAGCCAAGCTTCCCACGTTCGAGCCGAGCCGCGCCGGAACGGTGCGGCTCACGCTTGAGGGCGACGCGAAGGACGCCGACGCAACCGATCCGTCGGGCGTGTGGCACGTGCACGCTGACGTCCAAGCTTTCGTTCGCGACACGGTCCTCGCCGTCGACCTCTTGCAAGCCGGCTCGCACGATCGAGGCGGGCGCCCGGGCGAATAATGAGGCAATATGAAGGGGTCGTTGCGAATGTCCGCGAAACAACCACCCCCTACACTTCCCAAAGACTCGATGTCCTCCGAAGCACCCGCAAAGAAGGGGGGAGCCGACGGATTCGACGTGGTCTTGGTGCACGGCAAGACCGCCGATGGCGAGGGAGCGTCCGTGCTCCGCGCGCGTCCCGGTCGCATCGAAGCCGGTGAAGTGCGGCCGCTTCGCGAGGGACGGCCGCTGATGGGCGGCGGCGAAATCGTGCGCTTGTCGGCGCGGGCCGGCACGCCGAACGTCTACGACGTCGACGTGCAGTGCGAGGTCCCGAAGGACGCTCCGGCGCCGTCCGATGGCGCGGGTCCGCCGCAAGTGGCCACACTCGCCTACCGCGAAAGCTGGGAGCGAACGTTCGGCATGAAGCCGAAGGATCTGCCGAACTAGTCGTCTCGCCGGGCGAGGCGCCACGACCAGAGGACGGGAGCCAGGACGGTCACCGTCAGCGCCGCGATCGCGAGGCCAGGCGCATGCAACCACCCCCCAACGGCGACGGCCGCGCCGCCCAGGGTGAAGGCATAGCCCGCCGTGCGGTGCGTTTGAGCCCAGTTCTCGTCCGAAGTGAGCGTCCACGCCGTTCGCACGCCCATGAACGGATTGCGGCGAGTGCGCGGCAAGATCTGCCCGAGCGCCATGAAGAACAGGCCCAAGAGGATCCACACGGTCGAGCCGAGCGTCCTCGCCGGCGACAATGCCGCATGCAGCACCAGCAAGTGGACGCCCGAAAGAAAGACCACCGTCATCATACTCAGCGCACGCACCGGGGACGCCTCGAGTCGCGCGCGCGAGTCACGCGGAACGACGTGGCTCCCGAATCGAAGCAGCGCGGCTAGACCCACGTTCACGGAGGGGACGAGCCACGCTCCGCAGGCCCGCGGCATCCAGCCGTTGGGGCGCCCGTTCACCGCGAAGTGCGTCGGCATCGGGTCCGGCAGGCGGACATACACGGCGGCCGTGATCGCGAACGTGAGCACGAGCACTCCGACGGTCACGGCATCCGCGAAGTACGGTTTCTTCTCGGTCTCCATGAGTCACCTTCGGGCGGGTCTGCGACGCGGAGCGCGAAGTGCGGTGGCGAGATCGAGCAGATCCGCCGCGAGATCCTCGAGAACGCTGCTTTGTAGGGTGTAGACGATCGTCGTCGCGCGGCGCTCGGATCGGATGAGCCCCGCCTCCTCGAGGACACGGAAATGGTGGGAGAGCGTCGGCTTCGTCAATTGAAACGCGCTGGCGATGTCCCCGGCCGTACGGGAACCGCCCCGGAGCAGCTTCAGGATCTCCCGACGGGTCGGATCGGCCAACGCTTGGTACGGGTGGGAGGCGCCGGCGCGCATGTTCGATGATGGTCTATTTAGACATTCATCGAACATCGTCAAGGGGCTGCCATGTAGCCCAGCGACGAGGTGTCAGGCGGGCGGAGCGCGCAGGATCATCGCGCGCCGTACGACGTTCAGCACGATGAACGGCAGGCCGCCTCCTGCGCGGATGTTGTGGCGAAAGAGCCAAGAGAAGCCGAGCGCGACGACCGCGAGAGCGAGCAAGACCGCCGACGAGCGACGTATCCAGCGGACGTCGGGGTGCCGGGCGCCGATGAAGCCGTAGGGCGAAAATGCGGCGCTCGGAATGCCCACGAGCACGACGCCCGCAAACAGCCCCGCGCCCTGCGCTTCTCCGAGATCGGCGACGAGACCCGGGAGCGGCACCTGAAAGGCGATGGCTGCAAACCAGAGCCAGAGCGCCGTCCCCAGCAAGATTGGGCTGAGCACGTCCTTTTTCAGCAGGACGACCGCCGACACCGGCAGGGTGAGCAACGCGGCGACGAGGACGCCGCCGCCCGCACGGGCGATGTCGATCTTACCGGCGACGATGAACGGGAAGGCGAGGCTCACGATGGGTACGAGCTGAACGAGCTCTGCCCAGGGCGGGTTTCCAGAGGGGCGCATGATCGGCGAGGCGGCGAATCACGAGGACGACGCGGATGCGATCTACACGTTTCTCAGCGCTTCGAGCGACGTGAAGAGCACCGCGAGTTCCTGGCGACCCCGGAGCGGCTCGCAGAAGCTCGTCGCGAGGTGGAGCAAGCGGCTCTCGATCCGCTCCGCCGCCGTGTTGAGATCCACGACGCGCTTCTGGGCGGCATCGCGATCGCGATCGATCGCCTGCTCGTGGTTCTCCAGCGCCGCGCGCAGCTCCGCGATCTGGTACTCGAGGTCCTTCACCGTCCGCTCTTTGGTGTCCGCGTCGCGTTGCGATTGCTGCTCCGCCTTGTGCGCCGCGAGCCACGCCTCGACCGCGTCGGCGCACGCCCGGTGCGCGAGGGCGAGCTGTAGATACGGCTCGCGCTGCGCGGAGCGACCCTCCCACGTCAGGAGATCGTCTTGCGTCGCCGTATAGCCCGCGGCCGTCGCCTTCGTTTTCTGGTCGTGCCGGGCCGCGTCCGCGCGCGCGGCTCGAAGCTCGTCCTTCGCTTTCGAGGCATCGAGACCGGTCGCGTCGACCGCGAACCCGAATCGCTGGCGGCCCTCCCGCCCGCGCGCGTCGATCTCTTCGAGCGCGCGCTGCTCCTTCGTGCTCGCCGTGCGGACCTCCGCGAACTCGCGCACCAGCGTGCGGAGCTCCACAAGCGTTTGCGTCGCGTCCACCGGCGGGTTCGATCCGTAGGCGCGCGCCAGCATGCGCTCGAACACTTCGACGCGGCGGAGCCACTGGTCGAGCACGACGCCGGGGAGCGTGCGCGCAGGCGGCCGCGAGCTCGCCGGATCGGCCTCCGGTTCCGGCGGAACGATGGCGCCCACCGACTGCGAGATCGCGACGAGGTCCTTCTCGATCCGGTGCGCGTCGACCGGGCGCGCTTTGGGGTCCTTCTCGAGCAGCTGGAGGATGAGCGCGTCGAGCGGCTCCGGAACGCGCGAATTGCGCGACCGCGGCGAGGGCGGCATCTCCTTGATGTGTTTGACCAGGAAGGTCGGCGGGTCGGAGGCCTCGAAGGGAAGGCTCGCGGTCACCATCTCGAAGAAGATCACCCCGATCGCGTAGAGGTCGACGCTCGGCCCCGTCTCGCCGCTCATCACGCGCTCGGGTGCCATGTACTGCGGCGTCCCGAAGAGCTCCCCCTGGCTCGTCAGGCGTGTATCGGTGCGCGACCGCGCGATCCCGAAGTCGAGGATCTTCACGAGGTCACTTCCGTCCGTCCTCCGGCAGATGAAGATGTTGTCCGGCTTGAGGTCGCGATGCACGACGCCGAGGTCGTGCGCGCGGGCGATGCCGCGCGCCATCTGGATCATGAGCGGAATCGCGCGCGGCGCGACGATCGGTCCGCCATCGATGAGCGCCGACAGCGTGTGCCCCTCGAGGAGCTCCATCACGATATACGGCGTGCCGTCGTCCCGCTCGCCCTGATCGAAGATCTCGATCACGTTGGGATGCGACAGCGCTTGCGCGCTCTTCGCTTCGCGCCGGAACCGCTCGCGTACCGTCGCGTCGGTCGCGTACGCGGGGTTCATCACTTTGACGGCGCACGGACGGTCCATCAGCTTGTACCGGGCCCGGTAGACCGTCGCCATCCCGCCTTCGCCGAGGCGATCTTCGATCACGTAGCGCCCCGACAGCGTGGTTCCGATGAGCGGGTCCACCATGACGGAAAGCGACGCGCCGTCGACGAAGCAGTAAATGGCGTCCGCCGGGTAGCGGATCTGGCATTGGGGACAGGTCTTCATGAGGAACGCGCCGCGGGTGCGCCGGACGCGCCCAGCCCGAAGAGCCGTTTCGGGAAAAGCCCACCTTATCGCTCGGATTTTCGCAAGACCCGAATTTGACCACCTCGCCGCTCACGTGCCACGGTTGGCGCGATGGTGAGGGTCGGCATGAGCGGCGTGTGCGGCGTGACCGTCCTCGCCCGCCGTGCGGCGTCGGCGACGCTTCTGGCGCTGCTTGTGTTCCGTTGTACGGCGGCGCACGCGCGGCCTCCGAAGGCCGGCGACCGGTCGTCAGCGTCGTCCACGAAGCCGGGCCGGGCCGGCGACGTGTCCGCTCGCAGAGCCATCGCCGGCGGAACGACTGCGGAAGACAAATCGATGGGCGCGGAGAGCGCGGACCTCGCGGCGCTGCGCGAAGCGGAGCGAGAACTCTTCGTCTCGTCCGCGCCTTCCTCGGCGGCCACACCGGCGACGTGGCCCGACGATGTCGCGATCGCCGTGCCCGACGACGGCGCGCCCAAAGTGTCGGCGACCGGGCTCCCCCCAAGCGCAGAGGCCGCGTCCGCGCTTGCGGGCGGCGCGTCGCCCGGCAACGTGGGGCCCGCGCCGGACCTCACTTGGCTGGATCACCTCGAGCTGCCTGATTTGCCCGTTCGCTGGGATCCGCGCGTCGTTCGTTACCTGCAGTTTTTCCGCGACGACCCCGCGGGCCGGGCGATGTACGGCAATCTCTACCGCCGCTCCGGGCGCTACCGCGACATGATCCGCCGCGTTCTTCGCAAGAAGTCGCTGCCGGAGGACCTCGCGTTCGTCGCCATGGTCGAGAGCGGCTTCGACCCCACGTCCCATTCGCCCGCCGGCGCCGCGGGTCTGTGGCAGTTCATGCCGGAGACCGCGAAGATCTACGGCCTCACCGTCGATCGCTGGCTCGATCAGCGCATGAGCGCGACCGTTGCGACCGACGCCGCAGCGTCCTTTCTGGGCGACCTCCACCGCCGCTTCGGCAGCTGGGAGCTCGCGCTCGCCGGCTTCAACATGGGGTACGTCGGTCTGTCCTCGGTCGTCCGCCGCTTCGACACGAACGACTTCTGGGCGCTCTCTCGAATCGAGGGCGCCGTGCCGTGGGAGACGTCGCTGTACGTGCCGCGCGTCATTGCCGTCGCGATCGTCGCGCACAACCCCACGGTCTTCGGACTCACCGCCGCGGCCGATCCTCCGATCGAGACAGACGACGTCGAAGTGGCGGCGGGGGTGCCGCTCGCTCTCGTCGCCCAGGCGAGCGGCTGCGCCACGAAAGACGTCGAGACACTCAATCCGGAGCTCCGCGCCTCGCGCACCCCCCCGGCTGGCGACGGCCCGGCGACGTATTCGGTGAAAGTGCCCTCGGGCAAGGGTCCGATCGCGGCGCAGAACCTCGCTCGCATCCGCCGCGACCAGCCGCCGCTCGATCGCTACACGGTCCGCTTCGGCGAGACCCTCGAGCAGATCGCCCAGGCACACAAGACCACGTCGCAGAAGCTCGCCGAGCTGAACGCGATGACCTCCGGCGAGGTCCTGCGGGGAGGGACGCTGATTCTCGTGCCGCACGTCGCCGCCGCCTCCGAGCCGGCGCCCGCGCCCCAAGCCGGGCCGAACGCGCCGAAGACGAGCGTCGTCGTCCCGCCGGACGTGTTCGTGTATCCGAATCGCAAGCGCGTCTTCTACCGCGTGGTCGCGGGCGACACCCTGCGCGAAATCGCGGGCGTGCTCCGCACCTCGCCGGATGAAATCCGCCAGTGGAACAACCTCGACCCGAGCGCGCGCCTGCAGGACGGGATGACGCTTCAGGCTTTCGTACCGGCCGACGCAGATCTGTCGCGCATTGCCGTCCTCACCGAAGACGAAGTGCGTGTCCTCGCCGTCGGGTCGGACGAGTTTTTCGCCGCGCTGGAGCATGACAAGGGGTTCAAGCGGGTCGTCGTCCGCGCGAAGGCGAACGACACGCTCGAAGCGGTCGGCAAGCGCTTCGGCGTGACGCCGAGGACGATGGAGCGCGTCAACCGGCGCAATCGGAACGACGTCCTGCATTCCGGCGATCCCGTCGTCGTGTACGTGCCGACCGCCGGGCCGAACGGCGCCGCCATCGCGGCCGGCGGCAATGCGATCGCGGGCGTTGGGAGCGCCACCGCGGACAACGGCGCGTCGACGTTCGATTCGGGCACGCCGAACGGACCTTTGCCTTCGCCGCCGCTCCCCGAGCTCCTTCCCTGATGTAGAAGAGAGACCTCCGATGCTCGACATCCAATTCATCCGGCAGAACGCCGATCAGGTCCGCGCGGCGATTCGAAACAAGCGGTTCGACGTCAACCTGGACGAGCTTCTCGACGCGGACAAAGAACGGCGCGAAATCACGCGCGACCTCGAAGCGAAGCGCGCGCGCAAGAACGAGCTCTCGGCGCTCATCCCCAAAGCCTCGAAAGACGATCGCCCGAAGCTCGTCGAAGAGGCGAAGCAGGTTCGCACGGACATCGAAGGCCTCGAGCCGAAGCTCGCGGAGGTCGCGCGCCGCTTCCAAGACCTGATGCTGCGCATCCCGAGCGTGCCTCGGCCCGAAGTGCCGATCGGCAAGGGCGAAGAAGACAACGTCGAAGTGCGGCGCGTCGGAACGCCGCGCAAGTTCGATTTTCAGCCGAAGGACCATGTCGAGCTCATGTCGACGCTCGGGCTCGTCGATTGGGACGGGCCGCGCCGCTTTGCGGGCGCCCGCTCGTATGCGCTCGTGGGCGACGGAGCGCTTCTCGAACAAGCCGTGCTGCGTCTGGCGATCGACGTGCTCATCGGCCGCGGGATGCGCCTCGTCACGCCGCCGGTCATGGTCAAGGAGCGCGCGATGACGGGCACCGGCTTTTTCCCCCTCGGGCGGGAGGAGGCCTACTCTATCGCGGCCGACGAGCTCTTTCTCGTCGGGACGAGCGAAGTGCCGCTCGTCAGCATGTATTGCGACGAGACCCTCGACGCCGCGAAGCTGCCCATGAAGTTTGCGGGGCTCTCTCCGTGTTTCCGCCGTGAAGCCGGCGCACACGGGAAAGACACGCGCGGACTCTATCGCGTGCATCAGTTCATGAAAGTCGAGCAGGTGCTCTTCTGCGTGCCCGACGAAGCCGTCGCCGAGAAGCACCACTACGAGCTCCTCGGCAATGCCGAGGCCATCCTCGCGCTTCTCGAGATCCCCTATCGCGTCGCGCTCGCGTGCACGGGCGAAATCGGCCTCGGGCAAACACGAAAGCACGAAGTCGAGTCGTGGATGCCCGGCAGAAACGCGTTCAGCGAGACGCATTCGTGCTCGACGCTCGGCGATTTCCAGACGCGTCGGTCGAACATCCGCATGCGAACGACCGAAGGAGACCTCGTATACCCGTTCACGTTGAACAACACGGCGATTGCGAGCCCACGAATCCTGATTCCGCTGCTCGAAAATCACCAAAACGCCGACGGGTCGGTCACCCTTCCGAAGGCGCTGGTTCCGTATATGTTGGGCAAGAATCGCATCGAGCTCCCCTGACAGCGGTCACGAATACAATTCATTGAAATAATTGACGAATCTGCGCGATGACCGGTGCTTGAGGTCCCACTTCTCACAACATCGGTTAACATAGGCCTTGACGCGACACACAAGTCCCTTCACGCTTCCCGCGATGTTTCTCGTGGCCTACTTGGACCAGCTGCCGTCGGCGGCTCCCAGCGCGGAGCTCGGTCGCGTCGATGGTTCGGTAGCTCTTGTCGGAGTACTTCTCGTCCTCGGGCTTATTGGGCCTGGGTGCGGGCCGCCGACCTGAGGGACTCCCTCCTCACTTCGGCCCCCGCACCCGAAAAGGGAGCGGGGGCTTTTTTTTCACTTTCGTCACTCCTTAACTTCCAGTCCGCCCACGCTCTCGCGAGCGCCCGGGCCAACAGAGCAGTCGAAATGGAATCCCCAGAGAACGAAGTCACAGCGACGCGTGCAGCGGTGTTCGGGTACGGACCCGAAGCGCGCGAGCAGGCCTGCCGCCTGCGTGAAATGGGCTGGCAGGTCGATGTGGTGGTTCGAGCCGGAGGGATGAGCTGGATTCGCGCGGTGACCGACGGATTCCGTCCGGTCGCGGCTGCCGAAGCCGCTGCACGTGCCAACATCGTGGTGGTGCATTTGCCCGAGTCCGAGCTGCCGGCGGTCTGGGCGTACGGCGTGGGACCGCACCTCGCGCCCGGCTCGCTGGTCGTCTTCGCGCACGCCTATTCGCTTCACGCGGGCGTCGTCGTGACGGACCGGCGGCTCGACGTCGTGGTCGTCGTGAGCAGCGCGGCCGAAGGCGCCGAATGCGCCTGTCGCGTCGCGGTGCACCAGGACGCGACGGGCCACGCGCTCGAGCGGGCCACGGCGGCGGCGCGCGCGATCGCCGGAACGCCCAGGATCGGGACGACCACGGTCGACGCCGAAGTGCGGACCGAGATCGCGGAGCTCATCGCCAGGGCAGGCGGTCTCGCGCGTCTTTTGGCGGAGCTCGATCGGGTGCTCGCCAACCCGAGCCACGAGCCTGACGAAGCGACGCTCGCGCACTACGAGCGGCTGCGGGCGACGGTGCTCGCGGGCATCGGCACCCCACGGACGATTCCGCCCCCGAAATCGCGCGTGGTCTTGTCACGCACGGGGGTCTCACGAAAACGAGGAGCGGCATGAGTAGCGAAGGGCAGCGTACGGGCGCGGAAATCATGTGGGAGGTCCTCGGCCACGAAGGGGTCGAGGTCGTCTTCGGATATCCGGGCGGGGCCATCATGCCCGCGTACGACGCGATGCTCAAATACAAGACGCGCCACGTCCTCGTACGCCACGAGCAAGGCGCTTCGCACATGGCCGACGGCTACGCGCGCGCCTCGGGCCGCGTCGGCGTGTGCCTCGCCACGTCCGGCCCCGGCGCGACGAACCTCGTGACGGGCATCGCGACCGCGATGCTCGATTCGATCCCGATGATCGCGATCACGGGCCAGGTCGCGTCGAAATACATCGGCACCGACGCGTTCCAGGAAACGGACATCACGGGCGTCACGCTGCCCATCACGAAGCACAACTATCTGGTCACGCGCGTCGAGGACATCGCGCCGATGATGCGCGAGGCGTTCTACGTCGCGCGGTCCGGACGGCCGGGGCCCGTGCTCGTGGACATCACGAAAGACGCACAGCAGGCCATCACCGAGTTCGTCTGGGACGACAAGCCGGTGCGGCTCCCCGGGTACCGCCCCGATCACCGCGCGCTGCCCGAAGAGCTCCGCCGCGCGATCGACCTCGTCGATCACGCCGAGCGCCCCGTCATCTTTTGCGGGCACGGCATCATCGCGGCCGGTGCGAGCGCGCTCCTCCGCGACCTCGTGGAGAAGACGGGCATCCCCGTCGCGTCGACCTTGCTCGGCCTCGGCGGCTTCCCCGCGAGCCACCCGCTCTCGCTCGGGATGATGGGCATGCACGGCGAGGCCTGGGTCAACCAGGCGATCCAGGAAGCGGATCTGATCGTCGCGCTCGGGATGCGCTTCGACGACCGCGTCACCGGCAAGCTCGAGACGTACGCGCCCCGCGCTCGCAAGATCCATTGCGAGCTCGACCCCGCGGAGATCAACAAGAACGTGCGCGTCGACGTCGCGCTCATCGGGGACGTCGCCGACACGCTGCGCTCGCTCTTGCCCGCCGTCGCGAAGCGCGATCGAAGCTCGTGGATCGCGCGCGTCAACGAGTTCAAGGGCGACTCCGCCGTTCGCGACATCCAGACGATGCCGCACTCGGGGCGCCTCTTCGCTGCGCACGTCATGCACGACCTCTGGCGGATTACCGAAGGCAAGGCCCTCGTCGTGACTGACGTCGGCCAGCACCAGATGTGGGAAGCGCAGTACTACAAGCACGATTTCCCGCGAAAGCTCATCACCTCGGGCGGTCTCGGAACGATGGGCTTCGCGTTGCCCGCCGCGATCGGCGCGAAGTTCGCCCGCCCCGACGAAGAAGTGTGGGTCGTCGTCGGCGACGGCGGCTTCCAGATGACCGCCGCCGAGCTCTCCACGTGCGCGCAGGAGGGCATCAAGGTCAACGTCGCGATCATCAACAACGGCTACCTCGGCATGGTGCGCCAGTGGCAGCAGTTCTTCTACGGCGGGCGCTATGCCGGCACGCCGATGCGCAGCCCGGATTTCGTGAAGCTCGCCGACGCGCACGGGCTGCTCGGCCTCCGCGTGACCGAGCGCGAGCAGATCCCCGGCGCGGTCGCCGCCGCGCGCGACTCCGATCAGACCGTGGTCATCGACTTTCGCGTCGAGCAGGAAGACAGCGTCTACCCGATGGTGCCCGCGGGGGCGGACCTGCACGACATGATCCGGAGGCCGAGCCCGATCGTCGAAACGGCGCTGGACGAGTAAGCGCGAGCGAACGCGAACAGAGCGGACGAGACAGAGCAAGAGAAGGATCGAGTCATGAGCAAGGCCACGCTTCGCACGTTCATCGCGCACGTCGAGGATCTCCCCGGCGTCCTCAATCGAGTGACGTCGCTCCTACGCCGCCGCAACTACAACATCGTCTCGCTGACGGTCGGCCGTACGGAGCGTCCCGGCGTATCGCGCATGACGATCGTCCTCGAGGCCGACGACGACGGCGCGCGCCGCATCGAGGCCAACCTCTACAAGCTCGTCAACGTCCTCTGGGTACAAGACACCAGCCAGGCCGCGACGATCGAGCGCGAAGTCGCGCTCGTCAAAGTCCGTGCGGACGGAGCGAATCGAAGTGAAGTGATGGGCCTCGTCGCCGCCCTTCAGGCCCGCGTCGTAGACGTCGGGCGCGAAGCGCTCGTCGTGGAGATCACCGATACGGGCGACAAGATCAACGGCCTCGTCGAGGTTCTCCAGCCGTTCGGCATCATCGAAATGGTGCGGACAGGGGCGGTCGCCATGGTCCAGACCTCGGAGGCGACCGAGCCGACGGACGACGCGCGCGCCCCGTCGACCCCGAAACCCCCGTCCCCCGAGGGCGTCCGCGCGGCTTGAGAGCGATCGAGAGCCATCGAGAGCGATCGAGACAACCTGCGGGCGCGAAAGCGGCGCAAGAGCTATCACCGGCCCCCCAGCTCACTAGGCCCTCACCAGGGCGACCTCCCGGTAACGAATCACGAAAAGGACACGGCAATCATCATGGCAAAGATCTTCTATGACAAGGACTGCGACCTCTCGCTCATCCGATCGAAGAAAGTCGCGATCATTGGTTATGGGTCGCAAGGGCACGCGCACGCGCTGAACCTTCGCGACAGCGGCGTCGACGTCGTCGTCGGCCTTCCCGCGACGAGCAAGAGCGTCGCGAAAGCCGTCGCGGCCGGGCTCCGTGTCATGGCGGTCAAAGAAGCCGCCGCCTGGGCCGACGTCGTGATGATTCTGACGCCCGACACGTCGCAAGCGAAGGTCTACAACAGCGAGATCGCCCCGAACCTGAAGCCGGGCAACACGGTCATGTTCGCGCACGGCTTCAACATCCGCTTCGCGACGATCGCGCCGAAGGCCGACGTCGACGTGTCGATGATCGCGCCGAAGGGCCCCGGCCACCGCGTCCGCGAGACGTTCGAGGCTGGCCAGGGCGTCCCCGCGCTCATCGCCGTCCACCAGGACGCGACGGGCAAGGCCCACGCGCAGGCGCTCTCGTACGCCGCGGCGATCGGCGCGGGCCGCGCCGGCGTGCTCGAGACGACGTTTGCCGAAGAGACGGAGACCGACTTGTTCGGCGAGCAGGCGGTCCTCTGCGGAGGCGTGAGCGCGATGGTCAAGGCGGGCTTCGACACGCTCGTCGCCGCCGGCTACCAGCCGGAGGTCGCGTACTTCGAGTGCCTCCACGAGCTGAAGCTCATCGTGGACCTCATGTACCGCGGCGGCCTCTCGTACATGCGCTACTCGATCAGCGACACGGCGGAGTACGGCGACTACGTCTCCGGCCCGCGCCTCATCGATCAGCACGCGCGGGAGACGATGGGGAAGATCCTCGCGGACATCCGCTCGGGCACGTTCGCCAAGAACTGGATTCACGAGAACGAGACCGGCCGCAAGTGGTTCGAAGAGCAGCGGACGAAGGAAAGCGATCTCCTCCTCGAGAGTGTCGGCGCGAAGCTCCGTTCGATGATGCCGTTCCTGGACCCGGTCACGATCAAACCGAATCAGTAGAGGGTAGAACCAGGACCGGCGATGGCGACAAGCGCACCACAGACCGACTACGTACGGATCTTCGATACGACGCTACGCGACGGGGAGCAGTCCCCCGGGGCCACGATGACGTCGGCCGAGAAGCTCGAGATCGCGCGAGCGCTCGCGCG
>DATHQY010000118.1:0-9278 GCA_035482215.1 Polyangiaceae bacterium
GTGGTTCAGCCGCGCCGCGAGCCGCGCTTCTTCGACGAACATCGCGCGAAAGCGCCGCGAGCTCCCGTGCGACGGCAAGATGCGCTTCAGGACGAGGACCTTGTGCGTACCTTCGGCGCCGCGCTTCTTCGCGAGAAACACTTCGGCCATGCCTCCGGCACCGAGGCGGCGAACGAGCTCGAACTGCGCGATTTCTTTGAGCGGAGGCGACAGGGTCGTTTTTGTCATCAGTTTCGGGACGACCCTGGCAGTCTAGATCGGACAAAGGCCTCTCGCGCGGGGCGCTCTGTCACGCTACTCTCCTACATCTGCTCCGCAGCATGAGCGACGTCCCCGTGAATCGACCCGAGGCCTCGGCGACCGGGACTCTCGGCAAGACCCCCGCGATCCATCTGCTTCTCTACTGTCTCGAGAAGCGGCTCACGGGGACGGTCGAGTTCACCGGCGAACGAGGCGCGTCCGGCGAACCGGCGGCGTCGGTTCTGTTCGTCCGCGGCCAGCCGGCCAAGGCGCGAACGCCCACGAGCGTGTCCTATCTCGGGCGCGTGCTCGTCGAGCTCGGGCTTCTCTCGAACGACGACTTGAACCATTCGCTCAGCGCGCTCGCGCGCGCGAAAAATGGCGGGCAGGCCCTCCACGGGCAGATTCTCCTCGCGTCGGGCGCGATCAACGAAGACGCGCTCCACCAGGGTCTCTGCGAGCAGCTCGCGCGGTCGCTTCGCTACGTGGCGGCGCTGCCCGCGGAGACGACGTTCGCGTACTACGAAGGCTTCAACAGCCTCGCCGAATGGGGTGCCGAATCCGGCGAAGGCTATGACCCGATCCCGATGATCTGGGGGATGCTGCGGGAGAGTCCGCCGCAGGCGCATGTCCGCGCAGCCCTCGAGCACGTGAGCGGGTCGCGTCTCCGGCTCATCGAGCGCGCGACGATAGGGCGGCTCGGGCTTTCGGAAGAATCGCGTCGCATCGTGGAACGCTTGGCCGACCGCTCGATGCGCGTCGCCGACCTCCTCGTGTCGAGCAGCCTCGGCGAGGCGGAGACTCGGCTCCTCATTTATCTCTTGCTCGTGACGAAGCAGGTCGATCTGCTTCGCGCGAACGATTCGCCGTCGAGGCTCCGGGCCGCGTCGCCGTCGTCCGCGTCGAAACTGCGGGCCGCGGCGCCGTCGTCGCGGACGCCGATCGCCACCGCCGTCGCGGCTCCTCCCACGCCGGCGCCGCCGAAGAGCCCAGCGCCCGCCGTGGCGCCGAAGAGCCCAGCGCCCGTCGTGACGGCGCCGTCGCGTTCGACGGCGCCGGCGCCGCGCACGTCGTCCACCTCGATCCCGGCAATTCGCATCACGCCGTCGGGCGGGACGCCCGTGGGTCCGCCGTCGGCGTCGACTCCCGCGGCGGGCGCCGTCGCCTCCACACCGCCTTCGCAGCCGCCCCGCGAGCTCGCGCCGGAGCTTGCCGAGCGCTGGACGGAGATCGTCGAGCGCGCGACGAACATCGACCGGGCGGACTACTTCACGATGCTCGACATCGCGCGCGACGCGTCGGTCGAGGAAGTCGAAGCCACGTTCTTCACGCTCGCGAAGAAGTGGCACCCCGATCGGCTGCCGCCGGAGCTCGCGCCGGTCCGGACGTACTGCTCGCGCGTGTTCGCTCGCATGAGCGAAGCCCACGCGACCCTCTCCGATTCGGAGTTGCGCGGGCAGTACATGAACCTGCTGGCGGACGGCAGCGGCTCGCCGGACGTGCGCGAGACGGTCGCCAAAGTCATCGAAGCGGCGACCGACTTCCAGAAGGCCGAAGTGTGTTTGCGCCGGAGCGACTACGCGCAGGCGGAAGTCCTCTGCCGCAAAGCGCTCGAAGCCGACGGGACGCAGCCGGACTACCTGGCGATGCTCGCGTGGCTCCTCGCGTTGAAGCCCGAGAACCAGACGGCGGACAAGACCAAGGATTCGATCGCGATGCTCGATCGCGCCATCGCGATGTCGGGCCGCTCGGAGAAGGCTTACTTCTGGCGCGGGATGTTGAACAAGCGGCTCGGGCGGGCCGAGCTCGCGTTCCGCGACTTCAAGACGTCCGCGGAGCTCAACCCGCGCAACATCGACGCCGCGCGCGAAGTGCGCCTGCATCGCATGCGGAGAGGCCCGCGATCCAGCTCGCCGCCTCCGCTCAATTCGTCGCGAAGCGTTCCCCCGCCCGGCTCGGCCCGCCCGAAGCCCAACTCCGTGAAGCCGGAGGAGCCGAAACCGAGCCTCCTGGGGCGGTTCTTCAAGAAGACGTGAGCGTGGAGGCTCTTCCGGAGCCCGTGAATGCGTAGCGCACTTCGCTCATCCTAAGAGCATGGCGCAGTGGGGGATTCGGCCGATGCGCGAGATGCGAGGGGCAAGGGTCTTTTGCACGCTGCTCGTGTCCAGCGTGGTGCTCGTCGCGTCGGGCTGCGGCGGCGGAGCCGTCTCCGGTGAAGAAAGCGATGCGGCGCAAGACGTCGCGCAGGACGCATTCGCGGCACAAGATGCGCCTTCGATCGAAGGGGACGCGGGGCCCGACGGCGAGGTTGCGTCGCCGGCGCCGGATGCGACCGCCCATCGCGACGCCTCGGCGACCCCGGACGCCACGGTTGCATCCGATGCGAGTGCGGACGTCGGCGACGTTCTCGCGGTCCCCGACGTGGCGAATGCCGACAGCGCGGCGTCCAACGGCGAAGTCGACGCCACGCTGAATGTCGACAGCGGGGCGTCCAACGGCGAAGTCGACAGCGCGGCGTCCAACGGCGAAGTCGACAGCGCGGCATCCGACGACGAGACCGATGCGGGCGCGGACGCGTCGCCGTCGGCAACGGAAGGGGACGACGCCGACGCATCGCCGTTCGTCCTCGACGCCTCGAGCGCGCCGCCGGAAGCAGGATCGGCTCTCCCGCAACCGGTGACCGCATCGACGTACCTTCTCGGCGACGGCGGGTTCGCCGGACCGCCGGCCGGAACGGAAATCGCCGCGCTCTGCGGCGGGGGCTGCGCGGACGGCAGCGTCGAATGCCAGGGCCAATGCGTGGCTGCCGACGCGGGATGCGCTTGCGCGCCGGGATGGACCTATTGCGATGTCGTGTTCAACCCCTTCACCCTCGGTCTGCCCACGGAGCCGCCGACGATCGGGCCCGTCTGCACGAGCTTGGAGACGGATCCGTGGAACTGCGGGGCGTGCAACGCCGTCTGCGCACCTGACCGGTTTTGTGTGGACTCGATCTGCGTGCCTTCGAGTTCGCTCTTCCTGGTGACGGGGCTGCAGAAGCCCAACCTCGTCGTGGTCGACTCGACGCGAATCTATTGGTCCGACGACAGCGCGGACGAAATCGTGAGCATGCCGAAAGCAGGCGGCCCGATGACCGTTCTCGCGCAAGGGCAAAGCGCGCCGTTCGGCCTCACGCTCTACAATGGCTTCGTGTATTGGGGCACCGAGACCACGACGGAAGGGGGATCCGCCGGTTCGCTCGTGCGAGCCCCTATCGACGGCAGCGCGGCGCCCCAGATCATCGCCTTGGGTTTGGGCTCGAGCTCCGACGGAGCCACCTTCGTCGTCGCGGGCGATACGGTCTATTACGTCGATGGTCCAGGCAATCTCTGGATGGTTCCGGCGAGCGGGGGCACGAGCGCTCTCCTCGTGCCGATATTCAACGGCACCCCGACCGGATCCGAAGTCCATTCCTTCTTGTCATTGGCCACCGACGGCACGACTCTCTTCGCGACGGGCGAGTTCGGCGACGCCATGGGCGGTCCTGACGGCTGGACCCTCCCGATCGCCACCGCGGATGAAATCGCCAATCCGCAAGTGAGTTCCTTCGTCGAGTTCGGCGACGGGGCCTACGACATCGTGGTGAGCGGGGGTCTCCTCTTCGTCGCGACGCAGGGCGGTTTCGTTACGTACGATGCCGATAATGTCCTGGCTGGGCAGCAAGGCGGGGGCGGTTTGGTCGACGGGATGCTCCCATTGGGTTGTGGCTTGTTGACGCTTCACTCCACGTTGCTCGACCAGGTGACGTCTCAACGCCAGGCCGAGAACGACTCTTTCTTCGTGATCGGATTCGATTTGATCGAGCCGGGAGCCGCGAACCTATCCAGCTTCGAACTCCCTGCCGTGGTGCTGCAAAACAACGGGAACGGACTCGAGCAGATCACGGCGTCCGTGAGCCCCGTGAATTTCGCGACCGACGGCACGTTCGTCTATTGGACCGACCAAAGCGGCGCCATCGGGCGCGCTCCGATCCCCTGACCCGGCGCCGAACGCGACGGGTCCACGCGAACGGGCCCCCACGGAACGCCCGCCGAGGGACTACAGCGCTTGCGGCATCGGAGGCGCCGCGATCGACGCGACGGGCTCGCGATCCGCGAGGTAACCGAACTCCTCGCGGAAGCGCTCCGGCGTCATGTGCGCCGCGTCCGCGAGCTTCGCGAGCTCGCGCTTGTCTTCGAAGTCGCCGCGCTTCAGCCGGAGCATGTACGCGTACGCGATGCGGTACTGGTCGCTGTGGATGTCCGCCATGCGGACGCGCATGCGGCCCGTCTGCGGGTCCATGATCTTGTCGAACGGGACCGGCGTGAAGCGGCCCTGCTGGATCGACACGAGCGCGTTGGTGCCGCCCTCGATGACGTACTTGGCCGCGCAGTACCCGAGGTCGCGCGTGTACTCGAGGTCGAACGGAATCGGATCGGCGCAGCGCACTTCGTAGCCGATGTTCTTGTCGACGATAGTCGCCTTGATCCCCATCTCGGCGAGGCGTGCCTTCACGCGGGCCTTGCATACGTCGCCGAAGCTCACTTCTTCGAGGCGGACGTGGCCGTGCTCGTCGCGCTCGGCCGTCGCGAGCTCCGCGATGTCCTCCGGCGGAACGACCTCGGCGAGCCCTTCGGCGAGAACGACCACTCCGTCCTCCCGGCCGTCAGCCAGGCGCTTCAGGATCGAACCGGTAATCGTGTCGACGATCGTGCGGAGGCGCGCGTTTTTCCCGTGGAATTCTTCGGGGATGAGGGTCAGCGTCGCGCCGGCGGCCTTGCCGATGCCGAGCGCGAGGTGGCCGGCTTTGCGGCCCATCGCGACGACGAAGTACCAGCGCCCCGTGGTCTTCGCGTCGACCATCAGGTTGTGCACGATCTCGACGCCGAGCGACCGCGCCGTCTGGTAGCCGAACGTGCAGATGTCCGCGGGCAGGTCGAGGTCGTTGTCGATCGTCTTGGGGACGTGCACGACGCGGAGCGCGCCGCCGGACGCCTGCGCCAGGCGGTGGGCCGAATAGGCCGTGTCGTCGCCGCCAATCGTGACGAGCATGCCCACGCCGAGCTTCTCGAGCCCGTCGAGCACCGCCTTCATGTGCTCGGGGTTTTTCGTCGGGTTCGCCCGGGAAATCCCCAGCATCGAGCCACCGCGGAAGTGGATGCGGCTCGTGTCGGCGATCGTCAGCGGGACGACATGCGACGTATTGCCCTGCATAAGCCAGCGGAAGCCCTCTTGAATTCCGAGAACTTCGATATTCGAAAGACAGGCCCGAATGGTGGTCGCGCCGATGACGCTGTTGATTCCAGGCGCCGGGCCTCCGGCGCAAGCGATAGCCAATTTGCTGCGGTTGCTCATCTCGCCATCCATTCTAGTCACGGCCGCGTTCCCTGCGCAGCGACATCTCACGGCACAGGTTCGCTTCGGGCGAGTTTCGTGAAAGTGCCCGCGCGCGATCGACGTTGAGCTTGCCAATTGGCGGCCGTAGCGGTCTGCCTACATGGTTCCCTCCCGATGCGCGGTGCCTCGTGCCAAGGTTCGCCCATGCCTCTTCCTGACGCACCGCAGGCGACCGCATTTCCCAAACGAAAACCGGGCGAACCGCCCGTGCTCGTGCTCGGCGCCATGAACTTCGGCAAGCGCACCGCCGAGCCGGAGAGCGCCCGCATCGTTCGCCGGGCGCTCGAACGCGGCATCCGTGTCTACGATACGGCGAACGCCTACAACGCCGGCGAATCGGAGCGCATTTTGGGGCGCGCGCTCGGCCGCGACCGCGCGAACGTCGTCGTCTCGACGAAAGCCGGCATCGGCGTCGTCCAGGGCAAGCCCGAGGGCCTCGCTCCGGAGACGATGCGCGCCGCCCTCGCGGCATCCCTCGAGCGGCTCGGGACCGACTACGTGGACCTCTATTACATGCACTTGCCCGATCGGAAGACGCCGGTCGAACAGAGCGTCCTCGCGATGAAAGAGCTCGTCCGGTCGGGGCGCGTTCGCGCGTGGGCCACGTCGAACTACGCGTCGTGGGAGATCCTCGAGATGATCCACGTCGCCGACGCGAACGGCTTCGCACGGCCCGTCGTGACGCAGGCGCTCTACAACGCGCTGCACCGGCAGCTCGAGGTCGAGTACTTCGCGTTCGCCCGCCGCTTCGCCCTCCACACGACGACGTACAACGCGCTGGCGGGAGGGCTCCTCACGGGCCGGCATCGCTTCGAGGAAGCACCGGAGAAAGGCAGCCGCTTCGAGGCGAACCGCATGTACCGCGGGCGGTACTGGACGAAGACGATGTTCGATCGGCAGTCGGCGCTCGCGGGCGTCGCGCGCGAGGAGGGCTGCTCGCTCGTGGATCTCGCGTACGCGTGGCTCGCATCGCGGACGGACGTCGACTCGATCCTCGTGGGGCCCGCGGACGTGGCCCAGCTCGACGCCGCGATCGACGCGCTCGATTCGAAGCGCGCGCTCTCCGAGGCGACGCGCACCCGGATCGACGATCTCTGGCGCGAATGGCTCGGGACGGACACGAACTACGCCCGCTGATGCTGGCGCCGGATGCGCTCTCCATCGACGTCGACGCGGCGCTCGCGCACTGGCGGGAGCACGGATGGGCGCGGCTCGGGCTCGTCGCGAGCGACGACGCGCTGGCCGCGCTGCGCGCGCGCGCCGACGCGATCATGCTCGGGCAGGCGAACCCCGAGGCGTACTTTTATCAGCTCGACGGCGACTCGGGCCGTTACGAAGACCTCGTGTTCGGGCGCGGCTACCAAGGCCCGAGCCTCGAGTACCGCAAGATCGAGAAGCTCGAGGTCGACCCGGTCTTTCGCCCCTGGCTCGAGAACGCGCTCTTCGAACGCGTCGTTCGCGCCGCGATCGGGCCCGACGTGACGGTCTACCGGGCCACGCTCTTCTCGAAGGGCGCGAAAGGAGGCACGGAGCTCCCGTGGCACCAGGACGGAGGGAGCTTCTGGGGCCTGAGCCGCGACCCCGAGCTTCAAATCTGGACGGCTCTCGACGACGTGCCCGAAGAAGCCGGCTGCGTCGAAGTCGTGGACGCCACCCACACCGCGGGGCTCACGCGCCCTCTCGGCGGAATGATTCCGAAGAACATCCACGAAGCCGCGAAGGCCGACGAACGCAAGGTGGTGCTGCCCGCGCGCGCGGGCGAAGTCCTCTTGATTCACAACTATGTCTGGCACCGCTCCGGGCGGAACGTTTCGGGAAAAGCACGGCGCGCTTTTTCGGTCGCGTACATGCCGGCATCGACGTACTGCCGGCGGCAAAAGCGCGCGCCCCGATCGTTCGTGAAAGTATTCGAGCGCGGCGCGCGGTAAGACGGCAAGAGCATGCCGATCCCCGAGGGGCTCTTCGCCACCAAGTCCGTCGACAGCCTGCGCGCCGAGGCCGAGCAATCGCACGGCTTGAAGCGCGCGCTCACGGGTCTGGATCTCGTGACCCTCGGGATCGGCGCGATCATCGGGACGGGCATCTTCGTGTTGACCGGACGCGCGGCGGCGGCCAACGCGGGGCCGGCGGTGGCGCTTTCGTTCGGCATCGCCGCCGTCGCGTCGACGTTCGCGGGGCTCTGTTACTCCGAAATGGCGTCGATGATTCCCATCGCGGGCAGCGCGTACACGTATTCGTACGCGACGATGGGCGAGCTCGTCGCGTGGATCATCGGGTGGGACCTGATCCTCGAATATCTGGTATCCGCGGCGGCCGTCAGCGTGGGCTGGTCGGGCTACGTGGTCGCGTTCATGCACGACGCGTTCGGCGTCGATCTGCCGCACGCCTGGACGAGCGCCCCGGTGCTCTGGAGGGAGGGCCACTTCGAAGCGACCGGCGCGATCGTGAATCTGCCGGCGATGCTCATCATCCTCGCGGTGACGGCGATGCTCATCCGCGGCGTCAAAGAGTCCGCCCGGGTCAACACGGTGATCGTGATCGTCAAAGTGATCATCGTGCTTCTCTTCATCGTGTTCGCCGCGCCCTACGTGCATACCCAGAACTGGCATCCGTTCGTCCCGCCGAACGAAGGCCCGTTCGGGCGGTTCGGCGTCTCGGGCGTCTTTCAAGGCGCGACGATGGTCTTCTTCTCGTACATCGGGTTCGACGCGGTCTCGACTGCCGCGCAGGAGGCCAAGAACCCGCAGCGGGATCTCCCCATCGGCATTCTCGGATCGCTCGGGATCTGCACGGTGCTCTACATCGCGGTCTCGCTGATCCTCACGGGCGTCGTCTCGTACAAGAAGCTCAGCGTGCCTCACCCGATCGCGCTGGGGGTCGAAGCCACGGGCCAGCTCTGGCTCGCGACGGCCGTGGAGATCGGCGCCATCGCGGGGCTGTCGTCCGTCATGCTCGTGATGCTCCTCGGCCAGCCGCGCATCTTCTTTGCGATGGCGAACGACGGGTTGATCCCCGCCGTCGCCGCGAAGATTCATCCGCGCTTCGGGACGCCCTACATCACGACCATCGTGACCGGTCTCCTATGCGCCGCGGGGGGCGGCGTTCTCCCCATCGAGATCTTGGCCGAGCTGACGAGCATCGGGACGCTCTTCGCCTTCGTGCTCGTGAGCCTCGGCGTGATGATTCTGCGGATCAGGCGGCCGGATCTGCCGCGCGCGTTCAAGGCGCCGGGCGGCCCGTACCTCGTGCCGATCCTCGGAATGCTGACGTCGGGTGTCCTGATGTACACGGCCACGACCGCGACGATCATCCGCCTCTTCGTATGGATGGCCATCGGTCTCGTGATTTACTTCGCGTACGGGCGGCGGCACTCGAAGCTGCGCCTTCGGGGTCGTTCACCGGGTTTGGAGAGACTTGGGGACGCGTGATCCGTTCGAACGGGGCTCGTTGATGATTCGAGAGGAGGGACCGCCAGGACACCAGGTCGCCAAGAGAGAAAGGGGGTCGCGCCGGGGTACGGCAACGGAGGCGACGCGGGAAGCAACGGAGGCGACGCGGGAAGCAACGGAGGCGACGCGGGAAGCAACGGAGGCGACGCGCGAGGCTCGTGAAGCGACGCGAGA
>DATHQY010000119.1:0-8599 GCA_035482215.1 Polyangiaceae bacterium
CGACTTGATCCTCGATGTGCATCGCTGCGGCCCCGGCCTTGACGAGGGAGCGGGTGGTCCGGGCGACGTTGAACGCGCTCGGTCCGAATCCGGTGTCGACGTCGACGAGCAGGGGAAGGGTGCACGCGTCGGTGACGCGCCGGACGTCGATCAACAGGTCGTCGAGCGTGGTGATCCCCACATCGGGGAGGCCCAGCGAGGCCGCCGCGAGACCGCCGCCCGACAAGTAGAGGGCGCGAAAGCCGGCGCGTTCCGCGAGGAGCGCGTGGTACGCGTTGATGGCGCCCACGATCTGGAGAGGTGTTTCTTCTTTGACCGCGGCTCGAAAGCGTTCGCCCGGTGTCGATGCGTGGCTCACGAACCTGGCGATAGCACAACGGGTCTACGGATTCTGGTGCGGGGCGTAGCTCCGGATCAGCGCGAACCCGAGGACGGCGAAGACGACGATGATTCCGAACAGGAAGGTGAGGATCAGCCGGAGACGCCGATTCTTGCCGTCGAGCGCGCCTTCGACCACGATCGACGGATCGCGCTCGATCGCCCGCACATCGATGGGCGGATGCGAGAGCGCCGCCACGCGCGGGATCGCTGCGGGACCCAGCGCAGGGTACGACGACATCGTGGCGCGCATCGCGGGAACCGGCGCGAGGCTCACCGCCGCGACATGGGACCGGCGCTCGAGCTCCTCGAGCCGCCGCAGAATCTCGCTCACGGCGTGCGTGAGAGGCGCGATCGCGGATTCCACGGTCGCTTTCGCCGCGGCTTCCGCGACCGCTCGCGCGGCAGCCTCGACGCTCCCGCGCGCGGTTGCCTCGGCCGCAGCCCGCGCGACGGCTTCGTTCGCGGCTCGGCTCACGGCCTCGTTGGCTGCCCTCGCGCGGGCCTCGTCTGCATCGCGCGCCGCCTTGGAAATTGCAGCTCGCGCGGCGAGAATGGCCGGCGCGAGCACTTCGGTCGAGTCGTCGTCGATGGGGACTGGAATCGACGTGCCGGTGGTGCGCGGCTCCTGCGCGGGAATCGGCGGCGGCATTCCCGGCGAGCTCTGTTGGCGCGGGCGGACGCCTCGTGTTCCCGTGCCCTCGGCGTCGCTCGCGGCGTTGGCAGCTTGCGACGGTTGCGCGGGGATCGGCGGGGGGACGACGGGCGCGGTGCCGCCGTGCTGCGGCTGGATGGCCCACATGACGGCGGTGCGTACGGGATCGATGCCGGCGTTCTGCGGGGGCATGCCGGCCTGCGCGATGGCTTCGCGCGAGACCGTCATTTGCGGATTGGTGCCCTCGCGCGAGACCGTCATTTGCGGATTGGTGCCCTCGCGCGAAGGACCGCTTTGCGCCGGTTCGCGCGCCGCGGTCGCCGGTTCGCGGGGCGCGGTCGCCGGTTCGCGCGGCGCCGCGACCGGCTCGCGCGGGGGTGTACCTTGTGCGCCGGCCGGCGGGCGCGGAGGCGTCGCGTAGGTGCTCGCCGCCGGAGCGCGTGGCGGCGTTCCCCCCGGCGCCTGCGCGGGCTCGCGCGGTGCTTGCGGCGCGGACGCCGCGCGCGGCGGAGTCGCCGCGGGCTTCGCAGGGCTCTTCGCGCTTGGCTGTGCAGCTTGCGCGGTCGGCGCGATCGGCGCGACGGGCGCCACCGGCGCCGCTTTGGCCCCGGCGTCGGGCGGGCGCGGGCTCGCATTGGCCGCCGGGGAGGTGGCTTGCGGGTTCGCTGCGGGACTCGCAGCGCGCGTCACGGTATTCGTCGCGGGGCTTGCGGTAGCCGGTACGGGTGGCTTGGGCGGCGAGGCAGGGCCCCGGGCACCTGCTTGGCTCATGGGATCACGGTGCCTGATTTATGCGCCCATTACCAGTGCATCCACCCGCTCCGCGAAGGACTTGGAAGGCCGTGTGGAAGCGCGTGCTCTACTCTGCGTGCACCGGAGCAGGGGCGGTCTTTTTCGCGCCTACCCGCGCACGCGCTCGATCGGCCACGAGGTAAAACGCCGGCACGACGAGCAGGCTCAGCGCAGTGGAGAGCACGAGGCCTCCGATCACCGCGTCCGCCATGGGTCCACGTGTCTCCGAACCGGGGCCGAGCCCGAGCGCGGACGGAACTGCCGCCATGAGCGTGGCCACCGCGGTCATGAGAATCGGTCGCAGGCGAACGGGGCCTGCGCGAAGCATCGCCGAGCGCGCGTCGAGTCCCTCTTTGTCCCGGACCTCGTTTGCGTAGTCGACCAGGATGATCGAGTTCTTCTTCACGATTCCCATGAGGAGCAGCAGCCCGATCATGCTGAAGACGTTGAGCGTCTTGTGCGCGATGAGGAGAGCGAACATCGCGCCGGCCACCGACAGCGGCAAAATCGTGAGCACCGTGACCGGGTGCATGAAGGAGTTGAACTGCGACGCGAGGACCATGTAGGCGACGAGGATGCCCACTACGAGCGCGAAGACGAGGCTCGTCATCGCGTCCCCGAACTGGGAGCTCTGGCCGCCGAGCACGACGCGGTATCCGGTGGGGGCGCTGTCGGCGAGCGTTTGCACGTACGCGAGCGCTTCGCTCTGTGCGTGCCCGGGCGCGACGTTGCCCGTGATCGTGATCGCGCGTTCGCGATCGGCGTGGTTGATCTGCTGGAGCTCGGCTTGCTGCGTCATCTGCACGACCGCGGAGAGCGGCACGAGCGTCCCGTTGCCCGTGCGAACCCGGAGGGCCGAGAGGTCCTCCGGGCGCGAGCGCTGCGAGGCGATGAGGCGCACGCGCATATCCATGCGCCGTCCCCCTTCGGAATACTGCCCGACGACGACCCCGCCCACGAGCGCGCTCACGGTGTTCGCGATGTCGGCGATCGCGACGCCGAGGTCCGAGGCGCGAGCGCGATCCGGCGTGACCACGAGCTCGGGGGCGCCGAGCTGGTAGTCGCTGTCCACGTCCGTGATGAGCCCCGACGACGCGGCCTGTCCTTTGAGCTGCTGGGCGAGTTTGACGAGCGTGTCCCAGTCGCTGCCGCGAACGGAGAACTCGATCGGGAAGCCTTTCGCGCCGCCGAACCCCTGTTGCGACAGATCCTGTACAGCGGCACGCAGGCCAGGATACGAGCTGAACTCCTTGCGCATGACCGCCGAGAAGTCGCTTTGCGTGAGTTTGCGCTCGCCGGGTGGCACCATCGTCACGTACAGGCTTGCGCTGCCGGGGCTCACGTTGGAGAGCACGGTCACGACTTCGGGGCGCTTGGCCAGAAACGCCTCGGCGCGCTGCACGTACGTGTCCGTCTCGTTGAGCGTCGCGCCGACCGCGGTCGTGAGGCGCACGCTGAGGCGGCTCTGGTCCTGCGAGGGCACGAACTCTTGGCGCAGCGTCGAGCCGACCCACCCCGCGAGTGCGAGCACCGCGACGGCGATCCCGATGACGGTCCAGGGCATCGCGAGCGCCCATCCGAGTGCGCGTGTGTAGCCCCGCCCGAGGCTGTCGAAACCCCGGTCCGCGAGCCTCCCGACGAAGCCCCGCGATGCGTGGCTCGACATGTTGACCATCTGCGCGCACCGCGCCGGGGCCAGCGTGATCGCCTCGAGGTACGAGATCGCCACCGCGACGGCGAGCGTGACGCCGAACTGCAAGAAGAACTTGCCGACGACGCCGCTCATGAACGCGACGGGCATGAAGATCGCGATGACGGCGACCGTCGCAGCGAGCGCGGCGAAAGTGATCTCTTTGGTTCCCTCCTCGGCGGCGCGAATGGGTTCTTTGCCCATCTCCGCGTGCCGAAAGATGTTCTCCATGACCATGACTGCGTCGTCGACGACGAGTCCGACCGCGAGCGACAGGCCGAGAAGCGTGAACGTGTTGAGCGTGAAGCCCGCGAAGTACAGGACCGCGATCGTCCCGAGGAGCGACATCGGAATCGCGAAGAGCACGTTCATCGTGCTCGAGAGCGACCCCAAAAAGATCCAGCACACGAGGCCCGTGAGCACGACGGCGAGGCCGAGCTCGATGCCGATTTCGTTCACCGAGTCCTGGATGAACCCCGTGGTATCGAAGATGACGTCGAGCTTCATGCCCTTCGGCAGTGTCTTCTGCAGGTTGTCGAGGGCGGCGGTGACCGCCTTCGCGACGCCGACCGCGTTCGACCCGGGCTGCTTCAGAATGCCGAGCGCCTGCACGGGCTCGCCGTTCGATCGCGCATAGCTCGTGATGTCCACGAAGCCGTCCTCGACGAGCGCGACGTCCGAAACGCGCACGAGCGAGCTCGCGTTGCCGCGGACGACGATGTTGCGAATCGTCGCGAGGTCGGCGGCCTCGCCGATGACGCGGACGTCGAACTCGCGGCCGCCGTTGTCGAGCGCGCCGCCGGGGACGTTGATGTGCTGCTTCTGGAGGGCCGACATCACGTCCGTGACGGTCGTGCCCGTCGCGACGAGCTTGTCGGCGTCGACCCAGATGCGAAGGTTGCGGTCCAGGTACCCCATCGTCTGGATCTGGCCGACGCCCTGGATGGTCTCGAGCATGTCCTCGACCTGGTAGCGGGCGACGTCCGCCAGCAGCTGCCGCGAGAACGGTCCCGATAGGCCCACCGTCATGATCGGCTGGTCGTCGGGGTTACTCTTGGACACCACGGGCGGCATCGCGCTCGTCGGCAGGTTTCGCTGGACCTGGGCGATCTTTGCCTGCGTGTCCTGGAGGGCGAGGTCGATGTCGCGCGACAGGTCGAAGGTCGCCGTCACGCGCGCGGATCCCTGTTTCGCGGAGGACGCGAGGGTGAGGACGCCCGTCACTTGGGACATGGCGTCTTCGACCGGGTTGATGATGCCGGTCTCGATGTCCTCGGGCGATCCGCCCGGCCACGATACGCTCACGGTGATGGTCGGATTGTCGACGTCGGGAAACTGGCTGATCCCGATGCGCGTGACGGCGATGATCCCGAACAAAATCGTGGCGGCCATCAGCATCCACGCGAGCACCGGGCGCCTGAGACAGACTTCGGTGATATTCACGGCGTCGCCGCTTGCTGGGGAGGTGCGGCGCCGGCGTCGGCTGCGCCGTTCGCGAGCGCCTCGAGCGTCGTGCGATCCGTGACGTTCACGGGCGCCCCCTCGCTGAGCGGCTCGAACCCGCGCACGACGAGGTCTTCGCCGGCCGCGAGGCCTTGCGTGATCTCGACGCCGCCTCCTGGCGTGTGCATGCCGAGCGTCACGTTGCGCGCGTGCGCGAGGTGCGACGCGTCGATCGTGTAAAGGACGTTGCCGTTCTCGGTCGGCTGGACCGACATCGACGGAACGACGATCGCCGGCCGCGCGTCGCCGACGGGCACGTTCACGTCGCAGAAGGCGCCGGGACGAAGCCAGTACTTGTGCTCCGCGTCGTCGATCTCGGCGGTGACCTGGACGAGGCGCGTCGTCGGATCCGCCGCCTCCGCGACGAGGAGCACTTTCGCGGTATAGGCGCGCGCGCTCTCGCGAAGCGTCATGTTCGCGATCATCCCGGACTTGATTCGCGGCGCATCGGCCTCGGTGACGGGGAAGCGAAGGATGAGCGGATCGCGCTGGAGGAGGGACGCGAGGATGGTGCCCGGTTGCAAGTACTGCCCCGCCTGGACCGTGCGGGATTGGACCACCCCGGCGAACGGAGCGCGCACGCTCGCGTCGCGCAGATTGAGCTGCGCGACGCGCACCGTCTGGCGCGCCGCCTCGACGTCGGCCTTCTGGCTGGCGACGCTCGTCGCGTATTGCTCGATCTCTTCGCCGGCGACGAGCCCCGGATGCGCTGCCACGGCCCCCTGGCGGCGCGCGAGCTCCGCCTCGGCGGCCTTCTCGCCCGCGATGGCCTTGTCGAGCGCCGCCTGCGCCTGATCGACGGCGACGTGGTAGCGGTCTTCCTCGATGACGACGAGGACGTCGCCCTTCTTGACGCTCTGGCCTTCCACGAAGGCCACCCGATCGACCGCGCCGGCAACGCGCGCCGTGATCTGCACCTGCTGGAAGGCCTCGATGCTGCCCGGAGCGATGACGTTGTATTGCTCCTGGCGCAGCTCGGTCCGTGCGACCTGCACGGGATATTGCATCTTGTTGATGCTCTTCGGCTTCTTCAACGCGGACGACTCACCCACGGCGTTGCAGGCTCCGAGCGTGAGGCTGAAGATTGCGGCGGCTGCGGCGAGTGCGCCGAGGGAGCCGAGGGACCCCACAAGCCCTGGATTCGTTCGCGGGGGCATCACTTGAGCTCCGTTCCGAGAGCGTCCAAACCAAGCGCCTGGCGCAAGTTGAGATACGCCTCTTCCATCGTGTATTGGGTATCGGCGTAATTCACTTCGGCGGTGAAGCGTGCGTCGTTCGCGTCGACGAGCTCGATGGCCTTCGCGAGGCCCTGCCGGTAGAGGATGGCCGTCTCCTCGACGTTTTGCTGCGACGCGACCATCGCCTTGTAGGCCACGCGAAACCCGGCCTGCGCGCTGGCGAGAAGCGCCGCCGCCGACCGGACCTGGGCGTCGACGTTGCGGACGAGAAGCTTCAACGTCAAGTCCGCGATTTCCGCCTGGGCATCGCGGGAGTGCTTGTCGGCATAGCGAACGCCGGAGTCGTAGAGCGTCCAGGTCAGATTCGCCGAGACGGACTCGTTGTTGAACTGGTGCGTCGTCGTCGGGACGTTGGACGTGCCCGTGGCCGTCGCCTGCAAGTTCAGCGTCGGCACGATGCGAAGGAGCGGCTCGTCGGCGAAATCGCGCGCGGCGGCGACGAGGTGGCGGTTCGAGAGCACGTCTGGCCGGCGGGCCACCGCGCCGCGCACGAGGTCGTCGATGCCGGCGAGCGGCTTCTCGGCGGCGTTCAACGTGTCGGCCGGCGGGTCGAGCGGCGCGAGCGCCGGCGAATTGATGATGAATGCAAGCTGCACGTACGCGTTCTCGCAATTGCCGGCGTCCGCAGCGGCCTCGCGTTCGGCGCTCGTCAGGTCGATCTGCGCACGCGTCACGTCGTTCGAGCTCGTGAGTTGCGCGTCGGCGCGCGCTTGCGTGTCGGCGAGGTTCGAGCGGGCGTTCTCGAGCTGGCGCTTGGCGGCGTCGAGGATCCCCTGGGCGCCGAGCACGGCGAAGAACGCTCCTGCCGCGCTGAACGCGAGGACGCGCTTGTCGTCCACGTTCTGGGCGTGCTGGGCATCGGCCAGCGCGCGGGCTTGCCAGTAGAGGGGCCACGATGGGACGTTGACGATCGGTTGCGTGATCACGAGGCCGCCCGTTCCCACGTTGTTGGGCTGCCCCGACGCGACGGCGGCGGTGAGCGCGTCGCTCGCGTTGGCCGTCAGGATGGGAAGAAATGCCGCACGTGCGCGCTCGACGCCGGCTTCGGCGACGACGACGTTCAAGTCGGAGATGCGCACGCGCTCGTTTCGCGTGAGAGCCTGTTGAACCGCGCTTCGCAGGCTCAGCCCCGTTCCCGGTCCGGTCGGCGTCGTCACCGGGGGCGGCGGCTCTGCTTCAGCTGCCGTGCCGCTTGCCGCCGTGGGCAGCGGGCCTTGCGCTCGAGCCTCGGTCGCGGAACCTGCCAGAGCCCCGCCCGTCGCCAAGATTGCAAGGCTCGTCAGCGCCCTATGACTTCTCGTTCTTCCCCGCTTGCGCGCAGTCGACCCCGTCATCAAGAATGTCCGACGATACCCGCTCGCCTACGGCCGGGCGTGTACAATCGACGAGCCGTCGTTTTTCGGCGACGAGCCGGAGACATCGGCCGACGGTTCAGGTCGTCCGATGTGGCTTTTCCGCAAGGTCGATCGACGCCGTGGTGCGGGCCAGATACGCCACCGCGACCGCGAGGGAAACGGGGTCGACCGGCTTCGCGACGTGCATCTGAAACCCCGCGGCCATCGCGCGCTGGGTATCGTCGGCGTGAGCGTAGGCGGTGAGCGCGATGGCGGGGGTCAAACCGCCCCGCTCCGGCGGCAAGCGCCGAACGCGCTGAATCAAGTCGAGCCCGTCCTGACCAGGCATGGCCAGATCGGATACGAGCACGTGGGGGCGAAAGTCCGCGATGCGCTCCAGGGCCTCGTTCGCGCTCGCCGCGCAAGCCACCTTGGCTCCGCGCTCGGAGAGAATCTCACGGAGGAGATGCCGCGCGTCCTCCTGATCGTCGACGGCGAGCAGGCGCAGTCCGTCGAGGCGCGTCGCGGTCCGGTTGCTTTCCGGAGGGAGCGTCGGCGCGTTGGCCGGCGGCGACGCGGAAGGCCCGACCGGAATGCGTATCGTGAAGGTCGCGCCCCGATTTTCGCCGTCGCTCTCGGCGGTGACAGTGCCGCCATGCGCGAACACCAGTTGTTTGACGATCGCCAGACCCAGGCCGAGCCCACCGTGGCGGCGCGTCGTCGACCCGTCCGCCTGCCGAAATGGGTCGAAGAGAAACGGAAGAAACTCCGCCACGATTCCTTCGCCCGTGTCGCGAATCTGGATGACGACGTGCGGATTGGGACCTTCGTCTCGCTGGGCCGAAAGGTCGATGTGGCCGCCTTTGGGAGTGAACTTGACGGCATTCGACAAGACGTTGCCGACGACCTGCTGCAAACGCTCTGCGTCGGCGTGAATCGTCCCGACCGGGCCGATGTTCACCGTCAGCGTGACGCCCTTCGCTTCTGCCGTCGGACGCGCGGCCTCGAC
>DATHQY010000120.1:0-15876 GCA_035482215.1 Polyangiaceae bacterium
GGCGTTCTCCGTCGCGGTCGTCGGGCCCGACAACAAGGTTTCTTTGAAGAAGGTGGAGCTCGGGCCGAGCACGCACGGGCTCCAGATCATCGAGAAAGGTGTCGCCGAGGGCGACCGCATCGTCGTCGAGGGCGTCCAGAAAGTCGCGGAAGGCGCGCTCGTCGATCCGAAACCCGTGTCCACGAAGGACGCTCCGAGCACGGCTGCGAGCTCGGCCAGCGTGAAGAACTGAACTCGAGCCCAAGGGAGACGAACCCGCCATGTCTGCCTTCTTCGTTCGCCGGCCCATCGTCGCGATGGTCATCGCGATCATCACGGTGCTCATCGGCGCCGTCGCCCTTCTCGGCCTGCCGATCGCGCAGTTCCCGCAGATCCTGCCCCCGCAGATCAACCTGACGACGACGTACACCGGCGCGGACGCGCTCACGATCGAGCAGTCCGTCGCGACGCCGATCGAGCAGCAGATGAACGGCGTCGACCGGTCGCTCTACATCCAGTCGACGAACGCGAACGACGGGTCGATGAACCAGGTCATCACGTTCGACGTCGGCACCGACATCGACGTCGACAACGTCCTCGTGAACAACCGCTACGCGCAGGCGCAGGCGTTCCTGCCGCAGGACGTGAAGAACTTCGGCGTCACGATCAAGAAGTCGCTGAATTTCCCGTTGATGGTCATTTCGCTGTACTCGCCGGACGGCCGCTACGATCCGTCGTTTCTCGCGAACTACTCGCTCATCAACATCAACGACGCGCTCCTCCGCGTGAAGGGCGTCGGCGACATCCGCAACCTCGGATCCGCCGACTACTCGATGCGCATCTGGCTCAAGCCGGACGTCCTCGCGCGGCTCGGGCTCACGGTCACGGACATCCAGAACGCCGTCCGCGCGCAGAACGTCGTGAATCCCGCGGGCCAGCTCGGCGCCGAGCCGGCGCCCCCCGGCCAGCAGCTCACGTACACGCTGCGTGCGCAGGGCCGGCTCGTCGAGGCCGAGGAGTTCGGCGACGTCCTCATTCGCGAGAACCCGGACGGATCGAGCGTGCGCCTGCGGGACGTCGCGCGCATCGAGCTCGGTTCGCTGAACTACCAGCAGTACGGCACGTTCAACGGAAAGCCCGCGGCGGTCATCGCGGCGTTCCA
This sequence comes from Polyangiaceae bacterium, assembly GCA_035482215.1. Classification (GTDB taxonomy): domain Bacteria; phylum Myxococcota_A; class Polyangia; order Polyangiales; family Polyangiaceae; genus Palsa-1150. Next base: position 1,142 of record DATHQY010000120.1, read on the forward strand.
GTCGCCGGGGTCGAACGCGCTCGACGTCGCCGAGAACATTCGCAACGCGATGGCCGATCTCGCGAAGCGCTTTCCGCCGGGCATCGAATACAAAGTTTCTCTCGACACCACCGCGCCGGTCAAAGCCGGCATCCGCGAGATCGTGGAGACGTTGATCGAAGCGGTGGGGCTCGTCGTCCTCGTCGTGTTCGTCTTTCTCCAGAGCTGGCGCGCGACGCTGATTCCGCTGTTGACGGTCCCGGTGTCGCTCGTCGGCGCGTTCGCGCTCTTTCCCGTCCTCGGCTTTTCGGTCAACACGCTCTCGCTCTTCGGCCTCGTCCTGGCGATCGGCCTCGTCGTCGACGACGCGATCGTCGTCGTCGAAGCGGTCGAGCACCATATCGAAGGCGGCATGTCGCCGCGCGACGCGACGCTCCGCGCGATGTCCGAAGTGTCCGGCCCGGTCGTCGCGATCGCGCTGATCCTCGCGGCGGTGTTCATCCCCGTTGCGTTCATGAGCGGCGTCACCGGGCGGCTCTACCAGCAGTTCGCGCTCACGATCGCCGTCTCGGTGCTCATCTCGGCGTTCAACGCGCTCACCTTGAGCCCCGCGCTCGCGGCGCTCTTGCTCCGCCCGCGCGGCAAGCCGAAAGGCATCTTCGCGAAGCTCGGCGGCGGATTCAATTACTGGTTCGGACGCGCGACCGACGGGTACGTGTCCGTGAATCGGATGCTCGTGCGCAAGCTCGTCATCCCTTTGATCCTGCTCGCGGGCTTCGCGGGGCTCTCGGTGTTTCTCGGCGCGAAGCTGCCCTCCGGCTTCATCCCGGACGAAGACCAGGGGTATGCGGTCTTCGGCGTGCAGCTGCCCGACGGCGCGTCGATGCAGCGCACGAAGGCCGTCTACGACCAGATCGACAAGATCCTCGCGAAGGAGCCGGGGATTCGCACGTTCAACGGCGTCGCCGGATACAGCTTCTTCACGCGCACGGCCGCGAGCTACGTCGGTACGGGGTTCGTGTCGTTCCAGCCGTGGGAGGAGCGCAAGCGCGACGACCAATCGGCGACCGCGATCTTGAAGCGCCTCAACGCGCAGTTCGCGCGCATTCCCGAGGGCCGCGTCTTCGCCGTCGCGCCGCCGGCCATCCCGGGCATCAGCGCCCAGGGCGGGTTCAGCATGTTCTTGCAGGACCGGAGCGGGCAGGACTACTCGTTTCTCGCGCAGAACGTAGGCAAGTTCGTCGCCGAGGCGCGCAAGCGCCCGGAGCTCGAAGGCGTGCGCCCCAACTTCTCTCCCGCCGTTCCGCAGATGTTCGCCGACGTCGACAAGGACAAGGCGGTCAAACAAGGCGTGGCCATCAGCGAGATCTACAACGCGCTGCAGACCTTCCTCGGAGGCTCGTACATCAACGACTTCACGCGGTTCGGTCGGCAGTGGCGCGTCTTCGTCGAAGCGGAGCCGAACTACCGAACGAGCCCCGACGACATCGCGCAGTTCTACGTGCGCAATAGCCGCGGCGACATGGTGCCGCTCTCGTCGTTCGTGCGCATCCGGCGCACGGTCGGCCCCGAATACACCGTGCGGTTCAATCTGTACCGCGCCGTCGAGATCCTCGGCGGACCGGCGCCGGGGTACAGCTCCGGGCAAGCGCTCGCGGCGCTCGAGGATGTCGCGGCCAAGACGCTCCCGCGCGAGATGGGCTACGCGTGGAACGCGCTGTCGTACCAGGAGCGCATCACCTCGGGCGGTTCGGCGCGCGTCCTCGGGCTGTCGCTCGTCTTCGTGTTCCTGATCCTCGCGGCGCTCTACGAGAGCTGGACGCTGCCGTTCAGCGTTCTTCTGAGCGCGCCCATCGCCGCGATGGGCGCGTACTTCGGGCTTCTATCGCGCCACTTCGACAACAACGTGTACGCGCAGATCGGCCTCGTGATGCTCATCGGCCTCACGGCGAAGAACGCGATCCTCATCGTCGAGTTCGCGAAAGACCGCTACGAGCAGGGCCGTCCTCTCATCGAGGCCGCGCTCGAAGGCGCGGGTCTGCGCTTGCGACCGATCCTCATGACGTCGTTCGCATTCATCTTCGGTTGCGTGCCGCTCTGGGCGGCCACGGGCGCGGGCGCGGCGGCGCGCCGCATGCTGGGGACGGCCGTCATCTCCGGCATGCTCGCGGCGACGTTCCTCGGCATCTTCATCATTCCGGCGCTCTTCGTCGCGGTCGAACGCTTCGGGTCGCGCAAGCAGCACAAGCCGGAAGGCGAGTCCGCGACGCCGCCTCTCCCCGAGGTCGTACCGGCCCACGCGGAATAGGACAGGGAGAGCGCTCGCATGCGCGCGCGGGGCTTCTGCGAGCCGGCTCCTCACTTCGACGCGAGCACGCCCTTGAGGCGCAGGAAGCGCTCCTCCACGGTAAACCGTGACAACGTCGCGAGCGCGATCGAGATTGCGATGCAGATCGCCGGCCGGAGCAGGAACGCCGCGCCGTCATGCTGCACGTCGCCGAGCCAGGTCCCAGCCGTCGCCTTGTCGTAGAGGATCATCACGAATTGATGAATCAAGTAAAGGCCGTAGCTAATCGCACCGAGGAAGGCTAGGGCGCCTCCAGCGGCCGATCGGAAGAAGCCGGGATGGAGGACGGCGAGCAGAATCACGCCGCCAAACCCGAGGATGTAGGGACACGAAGCGACCGCCGGCGCGTAATCGGCAAAACCCGGGCGCGCGGACGCGAAGGCGTCCGCAGCCCCGACGATGATTCCGCCCCCGACCAACGCCCAGCCGAGACGCGTCAGGCGATCGACCGTCCAGCGCTTCGAGCGGATCGCGATCGCCAGAAGAGCGCCCATCGCAAAGGTGTCGGTGATGAGCGGAGTCTTGCCCCGGACGTCGTGGAGCGGGCTCGGAAAGCTCAGGACGACGAGACGCAGAAGCGGCGAAAGCGACACGAGCAAGAGGCACACGATGGTCAAACGGCGTACGTCGAGGCGCCGGAGAAGCAGCGGCCACACGAGGTAGAACTGCTCTTCCACCGAGAGCGACCAGAGAGGTCCGTATTCCGGCCCGCGATGGAAGAGCGAAGGCATGTTGCTGAAATAGAGAAGGGAGAGCCCCAGGTAGCCCCAAGAGATGTAGCCGCCGGCCTTCAAGAGCGTGAGGGTCATGAGATATGCGGGGACGATTCGGAGCGCACGACGGATATAGAAGTTCCAATAATAGTGTGTGTGCGATTTCGTATCGAGGAGGATCCCGGTAATCAGAAATCCCGACAGCACGAAGAACAGCTGAACTCCCCACGCGCCCTCGAGGCTCGCGGAGGCGACTACCGCCTTCCAGCCTGTGACGGTCGCAGGCGGCGTCGCTCCGCCGATCCCGTGATACAGGACGACGCCGGCGATCGCGGCACCTCGGAGAGAGTCCAGCCCCGGCATCTTGCCCGCGGGCAAGCGATCGCGGGCGGCTTCGCTCGTCGAGTGGTCGGACGCGGAAAGCTGATCCGCTCGAGGATTGTCAGGCATGCCGCGCGAATGCCCCTGAAATAAACATAGTTTCATCGGCGCGAAAAGGTGTGCTTCCGCCGACGAGAGGGCAACCGCGGCCCGTGCTCGCTCGCCGCGGGGCCCTGTAGTAAATCGGGGCCATGACGGTGCGTTCAGACCCCACGGTGACGCCAGCCTTCGACGGCGAACGCGCGACGCTCGCCGACGCGCTCATTCATGCGTTTGGGTGGCGGGGCGCTCTGCTTCACGGCGACCCGACGTCGTTCGACCGCTTTCGCTGGCTCAGGAAACATCTGCGCCCCGGGCCCCTGCGAACCCTCGACGCCGGATGCGGCAGCGGGACGTTCACGCTCTTCGCCGCCTCGATCGGTAACGAGGCTGTCGGGATTTCCCACGGCGACCAGCGCAAGGCGCAGCGGCGCGCCCGCATCTGCGGTCTCGGCGCGCAGTTTCTGCAGCACGACCTGCGTCGTTTGGCGGAGCTCGTGCACGAGCTGGAACCCTTCGATCAGGTTCTCTGCTTCGAGTGTCTCGAGCACATCATGGACGACCGGACGGTCGTGCGGCATCTTTCGCGGCTCGTCAAGCCGGGCGGACAGCTCCTCGTCACCGTGCCGTACAAGCACTACCGGAGGCTTCTCGGCGACAAGATCTCGCCGGTCGAGGACGGCGGGCACGTTCGCTGGGGGTACACCCACGAGGAAATGGCTGCGATCCTCGCGGAGCAAGGCCTGCGCGTGATCGAGCAGGATACCGTTTCGGGCGTCGTGTCCCAGAAGATCGCGAACGCCCAGCGCGTCCTCGCGCGCGCGCCGGTCGCCGGCGGCCTGGCCGGGTGGGCGCTCACGCTTCCGTTTCGGCCGCTCGTCGGCGTCGACCGCGTGGTGACCCGCGCGATCGCCTATCCGTATCTCAGCATCGCGGTCGTCGCGGTCAAGGATTAGCCCGCCGCGCAGCCAGTGCGTCGCCATACGCTTTGGCCGCCCGCTCGCCATAGGCCTCCCAGTTCGTGAGCGACTTGACGCGCGCGAGCGCGGCGGCGGCCATGGCCGCCTGCACGTCGGGGTTCTCGTACAAGTAGAGGATCTTCTCGCGGATCGCCTCCGGACTTCGCGGGGGGACGATGAAGCCCTCGACCCCGTCCTCGAGCACGTCGGGGGCGCCGCAGTGGCTGGTCGCGATCACGGGGACGCCGCACGCCATCGCCTCCGTGATCACTTTGGCGAAACCGTCCTCGATCGTGGGGAGGACGAGGACCGACGCCTGCGAATACACTTCGTGCAGGCGCTCGAGCGGCTGGAAGCCGAGGAACCGATACCGGCTCGCGTAGCGGGCCATCACGGCGTCCATCCCCTTGCTGACCGAACCGTTGATCACGAGCTCGAAGTTCGGCAGCTCGAGGCCGTTCACGGCCTCGAGCAGGTAAGCCACCCCTTTTCGCACGGAGCAGTGCCCGGCATAGAGGACACGGAAGGTGGAATCCTTCTTGGGAATCGGGTGGAACATCTTGAGATTGACGCCGAGCGGCAGCTTGATGATCTTTCCCGCCGGGATTCCGCGATCGACGAAAGTCCGTTCGGCGAACGACGACTGGACGGTGATGCGATCGCAGAGGGCGTATTCCTCCTCTTCGCGCTCGATTATCCCCTTTTCGATTTCGTGGAACGGAACGCCCCAGCGCGCGTGCTCTTCGACGAGGATGTCGTTCTGAAACCGGATGTGCGAAGAACCGCGCTCGACGATCGTCAGCGCGCCCAGGCGATCGCGCGCGGCCCGAAACGACTCGAGCCCGAAGCCGGAGAAGGCATGGAAAACGTCGCACGGCGTGAGTTTGCGCGCGACCCACGCGGAGAAGAGTTTCATGCTGGGAAGGGCGACTCGCTCGGCCATAGCGCCGAGGCCGAGGCGATAGAGGACCATCTGGCCCGCGAGGAGCGGCTGGCTGCGCCACTTGTCACGCGGAAGCGCTCCGAGGCGCGTCCAAGGCAAGTTCGTGTAGAGCGTGCCCAGATGTCCCAAGCGGTTCATGGCGACCGAAAGAAAAAGCCCGAAGCTCGAGTAGCTTGAATTGCTGATTCGCATGGTGGAAGGCGACGCGGCGCGCGCGCGGCTGAGGCTCGCCGAGGGAAAGCCCGGCGCCCTCGACCATAGCAGGAGTCGCTCGCAGGAACCGAAAGGGCCGGGAGGTGGGCCGAGTCGGGCGGGACGTTCCGTTCTATCGTGCGGGGACCCCGTGCTAACGTCCGCCGGGGAGGGGTTCCAAGCGGAAGGGTCTTCGAAGTGCTTAGAGTCGGTATCGTCGGTGCGGGGTTGATCGGGCAGAAGAGGGCGCGGGCGATACGGGGGGCGCAACTGGTCGCGGTCGCGGACAAGGATGCCGTGCGCGCCCGATCGCTCGCTGCCGAGCACGGTGCCGCGGCGATGAGCCGCTGGGAGGACCTCGTCGCTCGCCGCGATGTCGATGCGGTGATTGTATCGACTTCGAACGACGCGATTGCGGGCTGCTCGGTGGCCGCGCTGGAAGCCGGAAAGCACGTGTTGGTGGAGAAACCGGGAGGCCGCAATCCGGAGGAGGCGGGCCTCCAGTTGGCTGTTGCGGCGCGCATGAACCGTATCCTCCGGGTTGGTTGCAACCATCGATTCCACCCGGCCTTCCAGCAAGCGAAGGCGCTGCTCGACCAGGGTGCGGTGGGCCCGCTTCTCTACATTCGGGCGCGCTACGGGCACGGCGGACGTGTGGGGTACGACCGCGAGTGGCGCGCCGACCCTGCAGTCTCGGGCGGCGGGGAGCTCTTGGACCAGGGTGTGCACCTCGTCGACTTGTGCCGATGGCTCGGCGGCGAGTTCGATCTCGAATACGGCAACATGGATACGTTCTTCTGGGACATGCCCGTGGAAGACAACGGCGTGCTCCTCCTGCGCTCTCCGGACCGAGCACGAAGGGCGTTTCTGCATGCAAGTTGCACCGAATGGAAGAACCTCTTCGATTTCGAGATATTCGGGCGCGACGGCAAGGTGCAGATTTGGGGGCTCGGCCGAAGCTATGGAGTCGAGGAGCTGCGTGTCTACCGGATGAAGCCCGAGATGGGGCCGCCCCACGTCGAAGTGACGTCGTTCCCGGGCGAGGACCTCTCGTGGCAAGGCGAGTTCGACGCGTTCCTCGGCGCGATCGAAGGGCGCGCGACCCACGCGGCGACGATGGCCGACGCCCAGAAGGCGGTCGAGATCGTGTACGAAGTCTATCGGCGGAGCGGGGCGTCCTGGGTCGCTCCGCGCCGGGCGGGAGCATGAGCCCGGGCATTGGCTCCGAAGGGAAGGACGTGGCCAGGGTCGCGGTCGTCACGGGCGGCGCCAAAGGAATCGGCAAGGTGCTTGCCGAAGCCGTCGCCAAGAGCGGGTGGGACGTCGTCCTCGCCGGGCGCGACGAACGCGCGCTCTCGTCATTCGCTTCGGCGCTCGAACACGAGAGCGGTCGTTCGGTGCGCTGGGTGGCGCTCGACCTCGCGCGTCCCGGCGCCGCCGCGCGGCTGCTCGAGGTCGCGCGTGCGGACGGCTCGCTGCCTGACGCCCTCGTCTGCAATGCGGGTGACTACGGCGTCCTCGGACCGCTGGCGCAAGTCGACTTTGCCGCGTGGAAGGCGTCCTTCGATCTCAATTTCTTCGCAAGCGCCGAGCTCGTGGCGCGGTACGTCGAAGCCGCGCTCGCCTCCCCCGCTGCGTCGCGGCGTCGCAAGATCGTCGTCATCGGGGGCAGCGGCCTCGGGGGAGCGCGGGTCTGGCCCGCCATCAGCGCGTATGCGTGCGGCAAGGCCGCTCTTTACCGTCTCGTCGAGGTCGTGCACGAGGAGGTGTCCGCCCGTGGAATCGACATCAACTGCCTGGCACCGGGTGCCGTCAGCACCGGCATCACCCAGCAAGCGATCGCCGCCGGCGAGGCCGCCGTCGGCTCCCTGTACCGCGCCAGCCTCGACGTGCGCGATGGACGCGGCGACTCACCGCACTTCGTTGCGGATGCGATTGCGGCGCTCCTCGACCCCGCGTGCGACGGGCTCTCGGGGCGGCTGATCAGCGCGAAATGGGATGCCGATCACCTGGCCCATCCGGCGGCCGTTCGCGCGGATCCCGACCTCCTCAGGCTCCGGCGGATCGACGACGCTCTCTACACGCGCAAGCCGCGCGAGTGAGCGTCACGGCAGCTGAACCGGCTGCCATAGCGCCTTGTAAGCGAAGCCGGCGCGGAGCACCGCGCGGCTCGAGACGATCCCGCGGGCGTCGAGTACGAGCGGCGGCGGAACCCGGCTGCGCCGGACCTCCAGCGCGTCCCAGGCGATCGAGGCGAACTCCTTGCGCGGCGTCATGACGATCGTCGCATCGGGCGGCGTGTGGAACTCGGACCAGTGGGCGCGGTGCTCGATAACCCCCTCGAGCGGCGATAGGTCGCGCTCGTTCATGAACGGATCGTAGCCGAGCACCACGGCGCCTTGCGCTCGAAGGCGCGCGGCGAGCTCGAGCGAAGGCGAGCGGCGGAGCGTGTCGGTGTCGGCCTTGTACGAATAGCCGAGGACGAGCACCTCCCGCCCGTCCAGGCGGCCCAGAAAAGATGCCACGCTGTCCACCAGCGCGGTGATCGTGGACTCGTTCACGTCGAGCACCGCGTCGACCAGCGGCGTCGCAACTCCGTGCGCGCGCCCGACCCGGGCGAGCACACGCAGGTCCCGAGGGAGCGTTCCCCCGGCAAACCCCAGCCCCGGAGCCACGTACGCCAGCGGCCCGATGCGGCGATCCATCTTCAGAGCCGCGGCGACGAGCTGGCTGTCGACTCCGTTGCGCTCGCCGACGCGCGCGAGCTCATTGGCGAAACTGATCGACGTCGCCAGAAAGGCGTTCGTGGCGTGCTTGATCATCTCGGCGGTGGGGAGGTCGCACGTCGCGCACTGGGCGTCGATCCCCGCGAGCAATGCCCTCACGCCCGCTCTCGTCTCGGACGCGCTCGCGCCGATGACGAGCCGGTCCGCCCGAAGGAAGGTTTCGATCCCTTTTCCGAGCCGAAGGTTCTCGGGGACGCACGCCACCGTCAACCCCAGCGTCTCTTCGAGCTGGGCACAGAATCCGAGCGGGACCTGGCTCGTCACGACGAAGACGCCTTTGCAGCAGCCGCTGGCGGCGACGTCTTGAGCCGCACGCAAGAGGGTGGAAGTGTCCGGCTCGTCGCGCTCGTCGACGGGCGTGTCGATCGCGAGCCACACGAAGTCGGCCGCCCACCCGGCGTCGACGCCGTTGACGTGGGCGAGCTTGCCGCGTCCCCGCGCCTCGGCGATCGTCTCGGGCAGGCCCGGCTCGTTCAGCGCGAGCTCGGGGAAATCGGGCCACGGGGTCTTGCCCGCGCCAAGCGGGTTCACGAGGAGCGTCGAGTGTCCGAGCTCCGCCAGGCCGGCGGCGGTGATGAACGCAAGATGCCAGTCGCCGATGACGGCGCACGTGGCGGAGGTGATCGACGCGGCGGGGCCGGCGGACGGACGGGGGGGCTGGGATGGCATGGGCATTCTCTCGGGGCGCGGCGCAAAAGACTATCACCTCGGGCCGCTCCCTTCGTTCAGGTAGTGTTCGCGTGTGGTCGGGATTGCGCGCGAGCAAACGAACGTCCCCCTCGCGCCGCTCACGACGCTTCATCTCGGCGGCGTCGCGGCGAGACTGGTGGACGCGGCGACGGAAGACGACGTGGCGGCCGTCGTGGCCGACGCAGCGTCGCGCGGCGACCCGCTCTTCGTTCTCGGCGGCGGAAGCAACGTCGTCGTCGGCGACGGCGGCTTCGCGGGGGTCGTGCTTCGCATGGCGCTTCGCGGGATCGTCGCGCGCCCCGAGGGCGCGAACGTCGTCGTCGACGTGGCCGCGGGCGAGGAGTGGGATGCGTTCGTCGCCTGGGCCGCCGCGCAAGGGTGGACCGGCGTCGAATGCCTGAGCGGGATCCCGGGTCGGGTCGGCGCGACGCCGATCCAGAACGTGGGCGCCTACGGGCAAGAAGTGAAGGACACGATCGCGAGCGTGCGCGTGTTCGACTGCGTGACGAATCGATTCGTGTCCATGACCGCCGATGAGTGCGCGTTCGGCTACCGCACGAGCCGGTTCAAGAACGACGATCGATTCGTCGTCGTGAACGTGCGCTTCGTCCTGCGGGCCGGCGGGGCGGACGGGAGAAGCGTCGGCAGCGAGTCGGCTCCGATTCGCTACGCAGAGCTCGCGAAGGCGCTGGCGGTGCCGGAAGGGCAGTCGGCGCCGATCGCGCGCGTGCGCGAGACGGTCATCGCGCTCCGGCGCGGCAAGGGCATGGTGGTCGATCCCCAGGATCCCGAGTCGGTGAGCGCAGGGTCCTTCTTCGTCAATCCGGTGCTCGACGCCGCGGAGTTCGCGGAGCTCGTCGCGCGCGCGCAGACGGTGACGGGCCAGCGGCCGCCGGGCTTCGACGCGGGGGAGGGGCGCACGAAAGTCGCGGCGGCGTGGCTCGTCGAGCGCGCGGGGTTTCCGAAGGGGTGGGCGCTCGGGCCGCTCGCTCCCGTCGCCGTCTCGCGCAAGCACGCGCTGGCGCTCGTCCATCGCGGCGGCGGGACGACGCGGGACCTGCTCGCCGCGGCCCGCGCGATTCAAACCGGCGTGCGCGCGCGGTTCGGCGTGACACTCGAGCCTGAGCCCGTGTTCGTCGGGTGCTCCTTCGCGTCCGAACCATAGTCGACGACCCGCGGGCACTCGGGGTCGGGCCCGAACGCGCCGCCGACGAACGACGCGACGACTTTGCAGCCCCCTTTGCAGACGGGCGCCAGCGAACACGCGGCGCACGGCTCGGGCGGGCGCGCGGCGTAAGCCCGCCAGCGCGCGAGCTCCGGGTCGCTCGCGTAGCCGTCCGCGAGAGCCGGCGCCGCGAGGGACGTGGGCGGCGCGAAGCTGCAGGGCGAGACCTGCCCGCGTGCATCGACCGCCGCCAGCGCGCCCGCCGCCTCGCAGCCGAAGACGCCGAACCGCGCGAGAACGGCGGGGTTCGCCGCCAGCGCGGCGTCGGCCGAGAGAAACGGCACGAGCGCGCAATCGATCCGCAGACCGAACGCCGGCGCCCCCGCCGCGGTCGCCGCGAGACCCTCATCGTTCACCGCGAGATCCTGCACGAGCCGTCGAAGCGTCGGACCGAGGCTGCGCGCCTGGGCCTGCGAGAGGCGTTGTGCGTAGTAGTCGAGCGAGGCCGCGCGCCCGGCGGGCTTGTACCGCAGGAGCTGCGCTTCGCGTGCGCCGAGCGAGCGGGCCCGCGCGAGCGTTTCCGCGAGGCGCGGATAGCTCGCCCGGGTGAGGACGACATTCACGCCGACGCGGATTCCCTCGCTCGCCAGCGCGCGGACGGCGCTCTCGGCCGCCGCCGCGCCGTCGAACCCGCGCACGCCCGCGTACGTGGCGCTCGCCCCGTCGTAGCTGACGTTGACTTGAGCGAACGCGCGGAGCCGCTCCACACGGGCCGGCGAGAGCCCTAGGCCGCTCGTCGTGAGGACCGGCGTCAGGCCTCGCTCGCGCGCGGCGAGGGCGAGCGCGGCGAGGTCCTCGCGCATCGTCGGCTCGCCGCCGCCGAAGGCCACCGTGAAGACGCCCGCGTCGCGCATCGCATCGAGCGCCTCGCAAAGGGCTTCGTACGACGGCTCCAGTCCGTCGGGTCGCGCGTCGAGGTAACAGCCGCGGCATCCCGCACCGCACCGTCCGGTCACGGCGAGATGCACTTCGAGCGGCGCACTCGGGCGCGCGTCGTCGCCCCGTTCGGCCCACGCGTCCCCCCCATCGAGGCCGAGAGCGCGCACGCCGGCGCGGTCGATCGCCACGATGGCCGCCGTCGATTCGAGGCGCACCCACGCGCCCCAGGCTTCGTAGCGGACGATCACGGCGGCTCCGGAGGGTCCCGCGGATCGCGCGGTTCCGGCGACTCGCGCCGGCCGCTCTCGTTCGTGGCGTCGCCCGCGTCTCTCCGTTCGCCGGGTGCGCCGGCGACGCGAACGGACTCCTCGCCCAGGGCGGCGACGACGGACGCAAACACGGCGCCGCCGACCGTGGCCATCGCGAAGATCGTGTCGACGAGGCTCCCGATGCTCGAGCAATTGGCGCCGTGCCCGAGCCGCACGCGAAGGACGTGGCTTTCGCAGAGACGTTCTCGCCCGGGCTCCCGCTCCGGCGCCTCCACGGCCGCAGTCTCGCCGGGGTCGCTCGCCGGATCGCTCACAGACCGAATCCGTCCAGATACGTCGGATTGACCACGTCGAGCAGCACGAACGCGGCCGCGACGACGCTGACGCCCGAGAGCACCGCGCGCGCGGCCCGCGCGGGCGCGCTTGCCCTGCCGACGGCGTTCCAGACGTGCGCGCACAACACGAGCGGCACCGTGACGGCGCCAAGCGCGAGAAACGGCGCCGCGTTCCCGGACTCGTAGCGCGAGGCGAGCGCGCCGCCGACGAGCGCTATGTATGCGCCGAAGCCGGCCGCGATGGGGCCGAGGCCGCGCAGCGAGCCGCGGAGGCGCTGGAGTCGAACGCCGTCGCTCGCGCGGCGCACCGCCCGCGCCAGCGCGCCGAGGGTCAGCGCCAGAAAGAGAGCGATTTCAGAGAGAGCCACATAGAGGAGGGCCCGGCGCCGCGCGAGCTTGTCGACGCGCGCGACGAACCGCGGATCGAGGCGCACGGCATGGGCATGCGCTTCGGCGCCGGCTTCGCGCAGCGCGCCGCGGGTGATCTCCGCGTCGACGATTTCGCGTTCGGCGAGGCGCGCCGTCAGCGGATCCGCGTTCGGGTCGCTCTCGACGAGGCGCAGGGGAGCGATGGCGAGGTCGGGCCGATGCAGCCGGCCGAGCCATGCCTCCGCGACGAGCATGCGGGCCTCGACGCGCACGCGGCCTGGAGGAAACTGCGAGGCGCGCTCGGCGAGCCCGGCGATGACGACGGGATTGTCGGCGGCGTCGGGATCGCGCCGCACGCGCTCCAGCGCGGCGAGCGGAGCGAAGTCGCCTTCGGATCGGGCTTCGAGCCACTCGATGCGGCCCTGCGCGCGCCGGGCCCAGGTACTCTCCGGCAGGGCGGCGATGGCGGCGCGGTCCTGTTCCAGCGCGGCGCCGAACGCGCCCGCGTCTTCATCGAGTTGACCGAGGAAAAAGTGCGCTTCGGCGACCGCCTCCGCGTCGTCCGCAGCGGCGATGGCGCTCGTCGCCGCCGTCCGCGCCGCGGTTGCGTCCGGACGGGTCTGCGACAGCGTCTGGTAGGCAAGCTCCACGAAGCGACGCGCTTCGCTCGCGCGGGCATCGCGGGCCGCCGCGAAGGCGGCGAGGGCGAGGGCGACGGCGAACACGAGAGCGCGAGCAAGAGCGCCAACGAGAGCATGGGCGGCCCTGGCACCCCACGCCGTCCCGGCCCTCACACCGCCCTCACGCGGGAAGCCTTTCATGCGCGCCCGGCGTTGTCTATGCAGACACTCCTGCCATGGCGCTTCGCTTCGAGCGGTTCACACGTTTTACGCGCCTTGCTTTCCGCGCTCCTTGGGCCTCTCCGGTCCTCGTGGCTCTGCTGGGCTCGGGGTGCCGCGGCTGCCACGAGAACCATCCGTACGTGCCCTACAGCGTGGGCTCGAGCGAAACCGGAGACGCCTCCACGAGCCTCGTGACGGCGGCCGGGACCGACGGCGGTCTCGCCGTGGATGCCGGCGCTCCATTTGCGGGGCTCGAGGGCGTCTCCGCGCCTCCCGGTCTCGTCCAATGGACGATCGACGGCGTCACGCTGCGCGCCCCGGACGGGTGCGTCTTCGTGGAGGCACGCACCGGCGACGTCGACGGCGATGGCCATCCCGACGCGTTTGCGCTCGTCGGGCCGCCGCGCGACGGAGGCGACGCGTTCGCGGACCGCGTCGTCTTCTACCGGGGCCTCGGATCCGCCGAACCGCTCGACGCCGCCGCGGCGTTTCCGTCGCCGATTCACGCGCCGGCGGACGCGAGCTGCGCGCCGATCGCGCGCCTCGTGAGCGCGGGCACCGCCTCGGTCTTCGCCGAGATCGGCGCCCATTGCACGGGCGCTACACCCCGGGGACCGGACCGCTGGGTCGCGGTCGTCTCTGCGGGCAGCGCGCCGCAGGTGCGCATCGCCGCCACGATCGCCGATCCGCCCGGCGCGCCGGGGCTGGCCGTCGATGCGGACGTTAGCGATCGCGACCACGACGGACGGAGCGACGTCGCGCTCCGCGTGACGCTCGTGCCGGGCGACGCGATCCCGGCGTCCGCGCGCCCGCTCGCGGCGACGCTCGCTTGGGTCGACCGGCCTGCGGGACTCAGCGGGGACGGGGCGGCGACGGAGTCGTCGTTCGCGGCGATGTCGTCCTGGGCCGCGGCCCGCGCCGCGCGCGCCAAGGACGCCGCGGAGGTCCCGGCGTATGTTGCGGGCATTCGCGCACTGTGGCGCGCGGTCTGCGCGGACGGCGGATCGCCGCGCGTCGTCGCGGTCACGGGAACGGGAACCGTGACGTGCGGATCGGGCCGCGCGCTCGAAGAAGCAGGGCTCGCGGACGTGCATGCCTACGCCGCGCTCGGCGACGCCGTCCGCGCCGCGCTCGCGTTCGATCGCGCGGAGCGCCCGCCGGCGACACGGACGCCCTCGCGGGCGACCGAGGCGCAAAAATGGATCGCCTCGGTGGCCACCCCGGCAAGCGTGCGCCTCTTTCGCGCGGTTGCCGCCGTGCCGATCGCGCTGTCCGTGCGAGAGCCGTCGTGGGGGCCGCTGGCGTTCGAGCCGAGCGGCAAGCTCCTCGTGAAAACGCGCGCCGGCGTCGTGCGCGTGGATCCGGACCTCGGCGACGAGGTCGACGCCGGCGTCGCTCCGTGGAAGTCGGCGGTCACGTCGCCGGACGGGATCGCGCAGTGGATCGAGGCCTACGACCCGTGCGACGGTCTGCCGCTGCGCGCGACGTTCACGCTCAGCGGCGGAAGGGACGAGCGCGATCTCGAGCTCCCGATCGCGCCCCCGCTCTCGGGCCGGTGCGCGGGAGCCCGCGGAGCGCCGGCGCGAACGACGCCGATCGCATGGGGGCCCGCAGGCCTCGAGGCGATTGTGGCGGGGGAGCTCGTTGCCGTGGCCGCGGACCTGGCCCACGGCGCGCCGCTCGCCGGTCTCCTGGGGCAACCGTACACGCCGGGCTCGCCGCGATCGCCCGACGGAAAGGCGTACGTCCTCGCGACGGGCGCGGGGCTGCTCATCCGGAGCGCCGAC
>DATHQY010000121.1:0-4697 GCA_035482215.1 Polyangiaceae bacterium
AAACGGCCGTCGAGGCAGAGCGATTCGAGCGATCGGCCTTTGACATAGGCGTCTTTCGACGTGGGCGGCACGTCTTCGAAGCGGCGAGGGTCGAGCGCGTTTCGTGCCGCCAGGAACTCGCGATACGCCGGCACCCGCCGACGCGCGTTCCAGAACACGGCTCGCGCGCGCTGCCGTGCGAGGGCGTCGCGCGCGGCGCCGAGGAGCGGCGGAGCGAAGAGCACGCGGTACGCCGAAAACGACGAGACGGACACGTCGCCAGCGACGCGCAGCACCTGCCCGAGGGCCGAGTCGAGCCATTCGTTCACCGGATCACGATCTCCTCCGCCGCCAAGCGTGGCGCGGCTTCCGGCTCGGCGGAATGACCCAAACGGACGACGAGCCACACGTCGTCATGGCCGACGAGGCGCGCGACACGCGCTGCGTAGTCGGGATTCGTGAGCATCGACCCCATCGGATGCATGAAGACGCCTTCCCGGGCCATGGCGATCCAGAGGTCCATGAGCCCGCGGCCGGCCCCAAAGAGCTCCGCGGCCGTGCGAAAGGGGCCTCGGAGGAACGCGACGTGGAGCGCTCGCTGCGAACGCTTGAAGCGGGCTTCGGCCAGGGTGCGGACGCCGGGCCACGCCAGAAGGCGCGGGGCGGCGAACGCGAACTTGACCTCCCACGCCGGTTGGCAGAACGGGCCATTCCACAGGCCATCGCCCAGGGCCGGGGTCGGCCCGGTGCGATACCAGCCCTGGATCTCGCGCCGCTCGTCGTCGATTTGCAGATTGTCGATCACGGAGGCGGCGTTCCAATCCATGATTTGTGCGAGCGGAGCTGCGCCGCTCTCGATGTCCAACGCCTGGCCATAGCGGCTCATGCCGGCGGCGAGCCGCGCGAGCGTCTCGCCTGCCACGGGCGTCGCGTCGTAAGGGTGGCGCGACGTCCGGCGGACGTGGGCGATGAGACGGCCATCCTCGGGACGGGGCTCGATCGGGCCGCGGACGTCGATGCGGGCGACGACGTCCGGCGCACTGTCCTCGTGCAACCGCGCGGGCTCGAGGGTCGGCTCGAGTGCAGTGGTCACGTCGAGGCCGATGGCGGCGCCGGCGCGATCGACCGTCTCGCAGAAGATGCCGATCGCAGAGGTCATGTAGAGATTGCCGTGGTCCTCCTTCGGAAGAAGACGCGGCTTGAGGACGACCACGTCCGCCTGGGTCTCGGAACGCGGACGGATCCGGAACGGTTGGGTGTTGTGGGGCGTCGGAGCGAAGCGCGCGATTCCGGCGAGCCGGCGCCAAGAGTCATTCATTCGGGGCACGCAGCATACGCCACGGCGGCCCGGCGGTCGCGGCGTCCAGGTCGAGCAACGTGAGGGGGCTCGCCCCTCCTGCTACGCCGAATCGCCCGAAGGGATCACCGAACCGTCGAGGGCCGGCCATTCATGGTGCGCCGGAACCTGGGCTGCGACCGCTGCAATGCCCTCGCACGCAACTTCGGCGTCGTGTTCCAGCATCGGCTCCACCCGGGGCTCTCAGTCGATCGGCGGCGCTCATTCCGCTGGCTCCGCCGGCACCAACGTCCCCGCGGCGTGCAGGGCAATCGGCAACCCCTCGAGCTTGCCCTGCAGGAAGTAGCGGACGACCAGCCCGTTCCCCATGAGCGTGCCGTCGATGCCCTCTTCGTAGTCGTCGTCGTCCTCGCTGCTCTGTATGTGAGATTCGATCATGAAGTGATTCGGGTCGGGCGGGCTGACATTATCGACGGTAATCGTCCTATCCCAGGCCGTGCCGGTCCCGGCGAGCGGAAAGTCGTTCGTGCCCGTTCCGTACGTGCGAGGGAGGATCATGAGCTGCTGGAAGGCCAAGGAGGCGATCTGGCCTTGTGCGTCCGTACCGATCGTCAGGTGATTGACCGGGACGCCGGCGATCACCGGCGTCGAGTCGGTCTCGACGGGGGCGGACCACAGCGCAGCCTGCCCTGCCATCGGCGCCGGCGCGTTTGGGTCACCCGCGTAAATCGTGCCGGTGGCGGTCGCGTTCATGGCAACGCCGTCGAACGTTCCGATCTCCGAATACGTGATTGCCCATCCATTGCCGGAGAGCGTCCCCTCCGTGCTCTCGACGAAGTCGCTGCTGAACTGGGGGATCACGACGTGATAGCTGAGAAGAAAGTGGTTGCTTGTGGGCGTTGGGTTCTCGAGCACAGTGACGGTCTCGGGATATCCGCTCGGTTCGCCGGCCGCCACGTCCTTCGTCCCTGCGACCGGATATTGGTCCGGTGCGTCCCCGAACGTCTTCGTGATCATTGGAAACGTCTTGAAGGCCAGGTAGTGGAGTTCCCCGGTCTCATCGAGCGATATCGTCAGCGTGTCCGACGGGGTTCCGGCGAACCCGTCGGCATTGACGTCGACGGTCCCCCAGTAGAACGTCTGCGTGGCGGCGGGCGCCACCCCCAGCGAGAGCGACAGGGTCCCCGTGGGGGATGTGGTTACGGTTCCCGTCGTCGTCGGCGATGCCGAGGGTGACGACGACCCGGTCCCGGTCGGGGAAGCCGCCGTCGTTCCGCTTGTCGACGGGGCCTGCGACGCCTCTTCGGACGGTGACTTGTCTTCGGAGCGCGCGCAACCCGTGGCGAGCGCAACGGCGAGAGAGAGCGCGATTCCAACCTTGTGCATCGGAGACCTCCGCGCTTAACCATGGCCGGGCCTCTCCCGGTTGATCACGCGGCACGACGTCTGCCGAGCACTCACAATGAGCCGAGCGTCACGAACCTCTCCGTCGATCACTCGGCGAAGCGCCGAGGCCGCGGCGATCGAGTTCGTTCTGAAGCACCGTGACCACGTCGTCGGAGTGCAGGCTCACCGGCCCGACACCGAGCGGACGAGCCCCCGCCGCGGCGAGAGCCTCACGCATGATCGGGTTGAACCCAACGTGATCGCCGATGAAGAACGCCGCGTCGGTCACGCTCGCCCCGCGGATGTCGGGCCCCCCTTCCTCGAGAACGAAGAGCGGCACGCCGGCGAGGTCGTGGAGCACCGCCTCGAGTCCAGCACAGGCAACGGCGATCCCGGTGCGCTGCTCGACGAAGCGACCGTCCTCACCTTCGACGCGCCCGAGCGCCTTCAAGAGCAGCGTGGCGAGCGGACGCTCATCGGGCCGGATGAACTTGGCGTGTTGGCCGTCGATGCGCACGGTCCGGGGCGCCGCGCCGCCTAGCATGACGAGGTAGATCCGCGCGTCCCG
This sequence comes from Polyangiaceae bacterium, assembly GCA_035482215.1. Taxonomy (GTDB): domain Bacteria; phylum Myxococcota_A; class Polyangia; order Polyangiales; family Polyangiaceae; genus Palsa-1150. The sequence continues at coordinate 3,231 of DATHQY010000121.1, forward strand.
CCGTATGCCGTGCGACACGCAGAGGCCCGCTCGAATGCAGCGCACCAACACGTCGAGCCGTCCGCTGGTGCCCGGAAGGTCATCCAAGAGCACGCCCTGATCCCCGCGCGCGCTGCTGCCGAGGATGACGAAGGCCCGCATGGGAGGAACACGTCTACACTTGGCAGTGGCCTTTGACGCAACCAGAAGTGCAGACGGTCCCACAGGTGCCGCAGTTCTTCGAGTCCGATGCGAGGTTCGCTTCGCATCCATTCGCCGGCACGCCATCGCAGTTGCTGAAGCCGGGCGAACAGCTCACTACCGCGCACGTGCCTTGGACGCACGCGGCCGTCGACGCGTGCGCGAGCGCACAGCTCGAGCCGCAGCCGCTGCAATTCTGCGGATCGTACTGCGTATTCGTGCATCGGCCCGCGCAGTTCGTGAGCCCCGGCGGGCAGGAACAAACACCTCCCGCGCAGGCGATCCCCGTGGGGCAAGTCGCTCCGCACCGCCCGCAGTTCTGCGGATCGTACGAAGCGTTCGTGCAGACGCCCGCGCAGAGCGTCTGCCCCGTAGGACACGCCGCTGTTTGAAGCAGCTCGCTCGAGGGGGCGAACGGAGTGGCCGCAGGCCCGGCGCTCGTTGCCCCCGCAGCCGTGAGGATGGGAACGCAAGCGAGCGGTCCGAGACCGAATCGGCGGAACCAGGCTGAGGTCCGGTGCTTCGCGGGGACGTCGCGTCGGAGGGGCATGCGAGGCCGCGAGCGTAACACCGGCCGGGGTTCGAGCGGCAAGGACGTTCCCGATGTCGCTAGCTCGCGAGCAGCGCGAGATTGCGGGCGCTCACGTGGGCCGGGAAGGCCGTACCGACCCGCACGAGGAAACCTCTGCGTTCGAGAACCATGGCGCGGTCGAGCAAGACGTACACCTCGAGTGCGCGCGCCAGCAACGCGCGCGGCAGCGAGAGTCGCCGCGCCCGGGCGTGCGCCTCGCGCGCCCACCGCGCGGCTTCGTCGATCGCGGCCGCGGACGGAGCGGATGCACCGCGATGCGCGAAGGCGCGCGCGACCAGGAAAGAGAGATCGCGTTGGGCGATACGCCGGTTCAAGCCATCCATCTCGGCTCCAAGGCGGATCGGACCCCATCGTGCCGTGAGGAGACGATGGAGGGCGAGCCGTCGCTCGCGAGCCGCCAGATTGTCCGAACGCGACGCTTCGACTCCTTCGCTCCGCGCGGTGAGATTGCTCAGCCCGAGGAGACGCCGCGACAGCTCCAGGCGCTCGCCCGTGCCGTGAACGGGACAGAGGGGTAGCCTCGAAAGCTGTCGCCGCTTCTGCAAACAGCAGCCGACGAGCGCGAGGCTCGTCCCCGGCACTTCCGCGACGCTCGTCACCATCGCGTCACCCAGCTCCCCGCACGCGTGAAGACCGACGAAGCAGTCACCGGGGAGAGGCGCGAGCCCGTCGCGCAGCACGTCGGTCACGACGAA
>DATHQY010000122.1:0-19436 GCA_035482215.1 Polyangiaceae bacterium
ATCGTACTTCGCGCCTGCATATTATCGCGTCTTCGCGAACCTCGATCCGAACAACGGAGCCCAGCCCAAGGACGACTGGATGGGCACGATCGACCAGGTTTACGCGACGATCAACGACTCGCTCAACAACGGCAACGCGTCGAACGGTCTCGTGCCGGCGTGGTGCAACGACTCGAACGCGGGCAACTGCACGCCCGGCCCGGGCGGGCAGCCGGGGAATTACCAATACGACTCCTGCCGCATCCCCTTCCGCATCGGCCTCGACTGGTGCTGGTTCAGCGAGACGCGCGCGCAGACGTACCTCGGGAAGATCAGCTCTTTCTTCAGCGGCGTCGGTGCGGCCAACATCGTCGACGGCTATGGGCTCGACGGCACGCCCCAGCCGTCGAACATGAACAGCGCAGGCCAGTCCGCGGCGTTCATCGGGCCGGCGGGCGTGGGCGCGATGAGCGCCGCCACGTACCAATCGTTCGTGGACGACGCGTACGGGCTTGTCGCCACCGACAAGCTCCGGATCGGCGGCGCCTACTACGAAGAGTCGTGGACGGTCATGTCGCTCCTGATGATGAGCGCCAACTTTCTGAATTACGCGTCGATCACGTCGCCGTAGGGTGGTCGCCTCGCCGCGATGCCGGGACCGCGTAGTCCGTTGCGCAACGGATCCCACAGAATTGCGCAATGGAATTCCCCCGCGCAGGCCATGTCGCCCGCGCCGCGGTGCGAGAGCGGCGTTCCGCGCGCGCGGTGCCTTCCCTGGCCCGTGGAGTGGCAGTAGGGTGTCGTGGCTCGCATGGAATCGTCTCCCAAGGCCGGTCCGGTGACCGGTCGCGTCGGCATCTACGGATGGGGCGTCGTTGCGCCGGGCGCTCCCAACGTCGCTGCGCTCGAGGGACTCTTGCAGAGCGGGCGTTCGGCGCTGGCGACGAGCCCGCGGAGCGAGCTCGGACCCGGTCTTTTCGCGGTCGGCGAGCCGGAGTTCTCGTTCGACGATTACGCCGCGTTCATCGGCGAACGCCATGGCGAGGCGTACGTCACCCGTCTTCGCGCAAAGACGGGCGAAAACGTGCAGTTCGCGCTCGGCGCCACGATCCAGGCCCTCCAGACCGACCCACGGCTCGAAGGCCTCGTCCGCGAGGCGGACGAAGCGTGCCCCGTGTTCATCGGGTCCGGCGTGGGCGACTTGAAAGAGAGCTACCGGGCCGTCAACTCGTTCGAGCGCGCCACGCGCGCGTGGAACCACTTCTGGGCGCGCCCCGATCGCTGCTCAGCGCGCCGCCGCTACGAGACGGAGCGCGCCCCGCTGGATCCGCCGCCCCCGGTCGATCCCGCGACGCTCACGGCCGACAGCCTCGAGCGAGTCGACGCGCTCGCGACGTGGGACGCCTACTGGGCGGGCCAGTCCGACGAGCTCCGCGCCTTCCTCGAGCGGTATGTCGCGATCGAGCATCTCTCGGCGGACGACGAAGACCAGGAAAAAGCCCACCTGAGCGGCATCCGAAAGCGGCTCCGCGCGTCGCGCGCGCTGCTCGACGAAGTCGGTTGCCCTCCGCCGCCGTGGACCTCCGTCAGCGCAAATCTCATCTGGAACATCCAGAACGCACCCGCCGCGCAAGTCACGATGCTGCTCGGCCTGCACGGGCCTGCGTGGGCGCCGGTCGGCGCGTGCTCGACGTTCGGCACGGCGCTCAAGTGCGGGCGCGACGCGATCTTGCGAGGCGAAGCGAAGCTCGCCATCGTCGGTACGACCGATCCGCGCCCCGATCCCGCGCTCGTGGCCGCTTTCTATGACGCGCGCGTGATGCCTGGGATCGGCGAGGTCAACATGCCGTTCACGTCGCTCCGCGGGACGCACATCTCGGGCGGCGCGTGCGTCTGGATCCTCGGGGACGCGGCGTATTGCGCCGAGCGGGGGCTCCGTCCCGTCGGCGGGTGGGTCGAAGGCGTCGCGCTGTCCTCGGACGCGGAGCACATCATCACGCCGTCGAAGACGGGGCCGAAGCGCGCCATCATCCGCGCGTACCAAGAGGCGGGGATCACCTCGCGCGACGTCGCGCTCATCGACCTGCATGCGACGGGAACGCCGGGCGATCTCAACGAGCTCGATCTCGTCGGCGATTTCGTCAACGAGCGCACGCGCATCACTGCCCGAAAGGGCCAGCTCGGTCACGGCATGTCGAACTCCGGCGGTTGGGAGCTCACTGCGCTCGCGCTCGGCCTCGGGGGGCGCGCTGCACTGCCGACGGGCATCCAAGAGGGGACGCTCCACGAGCGTGTGCGCCGCCCCGAAGCAATCGTCGGCGGCGGGGGCGCGCCGCTCGACGGGTCCGTCGGTGTCAAGTTGATGCTCGGGATCGGCGGAATCACCGCCTGCGTGGTGTTGCGGGGCGCGTAGCCCCGGGCAGAGATTGGGCCTGCCTGTCCAGCGGCCACTCCGCACCATCGTGGGACACCCGACCGGCGCCTCGAAGACCCGGCCGCCGCGGCGCGAAATTCGGGCCCCCGGCGTCTCGAAAGGCCCAGCCCCCGCGGCGCGAAATCCCGTCTATGGGCACTTCGTTGCCATGGCAACGAAGTGCTTATGGGCGGCCAATTTTGGCGCGGGCCCAAGATTGGTTCGGGCTCAAGTGCTTTTATTTTCTAAATAATTCCATAGGTTGATGTTCATGTTGGGCGTGTGGCCGCCGCGAACAGGACCCCGGCCGCGACGGCGACGTTCAGCGATTCGAGCCGGCCCGTTCCGCGGATCGAGACGAACGCGCCGCATTGCGCGCGCACGCGGCTATCGAGTCCCTCGCGTTCGTTGCCGAGGACGATCACCACCGGCCGCGCGAACGCATAGCTCCGCGCATCGAGCGGCCCGCGCATGTCGGCCCCCACGACTTGTATGCCGCGCCCAGCGAGGCGGGCAAGAGTGTCCGCAAGGTCCGTGGTGCGCGCGAGGCGCAAGAGATCTGCGCCGCCCTCCGCGACGCGAACCGCCGTCGGCGCCAGCCCTGGATGGGGCGCGGGGGCGCCCAGCAGGAGCGCGTCGATGCCGAAGAACGCGGCGCTCCGCACGATTGCCCCGACGTTGTACGGGTTCCGTACGCGGTCGAGCGCAATGGCGACGCCCCTTGCGCGCACGAGCTGTTCGGCCAGGTCCTGCATCGATGCCCATTTGCGCGGACGTGCCGCGATGCAGAGCCCTTCGTTTTGGTTCGACTCCGCGAAGCGCTCGATCTCGGCTTCGCTCATTTCATCGCATGGAAGGTGCTGCGCGGCGGCCGTCCGAACGAGGTCGCCGATCTCGCCGCGGACGGCGCGGGTGTACGCGATGCGCAGAACGTCGTCCGGGCGCGCGGCGAAGAGCGCTAGGCCCGCGCGAAGACCGACTGTGAGCTCGGTCGGATCCTGAGCGGCGGGGCGAGCCGGAGGCATGCGCGCGGGAGCGACCGGATTCGCGCCGGCGCCGTGAGCCGGCCTCGTGCCGACTGAGCGCGTATGCGACGGGCCGCCCGCCGGAGGAACTCCGCGAGCGCGTTTGGAGTGGGTCATGCGCTTCGACGGCTCCGCTTCGCGGTCTTCTTCGCCGCGCCCGCTCGCCGGCGGTGCGGGGCGGGCATGTCGAGCTCGGGGTAGTGGCGGAAGATGCCCTCCTCGTTGAAGGCCAGGCGGCGATCCGATGCGAGGTAGCTTGCGATGCGCGGGCGCGCGGCGACGCGGTCGGCCAGCTCCCGGAGGCGCGGAATGCGCGGCGTGACGTGCGTCATGGCGTTCGGAAATGCGTATGCGAGGCCGCGAACGATCTGGAACGCCGAGAGGTCGACGTACGAAACGCGCCGCCCGAAGAGGTACGGGCCGCCGTCACGGTCGAGCCGATGCTCGATCCACCCCAGGAACTTCGGAATGCGCTCGGCGGTGAACGACGCGGCGCGCTGCTTCGCCGCGGGCTTCTGGTCCTCGTAATATTGGCTCCCCGCGATGGGGTGGTGCGTGTCGTGCACCTCGGCCACGAGGTCGGCGATCGTGAGCTGGATGGCGAGCGCTTCGAATTGCGCAGTTTCGGCTTTCGGGACGAGTCCGATGCGCGGGCCGAGATACGAGAGGATGGCGGACGTCTGCGCGATGATCCGCTTTCCGTCCTTCAAGAACGGCGGCGCGAATGGGTGCAGCGTGCGTGTCTCACTGCCCGCGCCGCGGCCGCCGAGCCAGCGCATCATGGCGTCCATGCCGCCGGGCGTGCGCGCGACGTCCACGTACTTCGCGCCGGCTTCTTCGAGCGCGAGCCGTACGAATTCGCCGCGCCCCTGGATCGACGGCCAGTAATAGAGCTCGTAGGTACTCATTGCGCGCAGACTAGCCCCAGTTCGCGCGAGGGTACTCTGCTCCTTCGGGACCCTGTCTCGTCCATGCGGACGCGAACCCCGCGGACGGGTTCGTCTCCCACGGGTGGGGAGGGGCATCGGTCGGGGGGACGGGGTCGCGCGTCAGCCGCCAGCGCTCGTGTAACGTGCGATGGACGCAGTCCACACCGCTCGCGACAGCACCAACGCCGCGGCGGCCGCACCCAACGAGGCGAGCACGGTCGGCATGCGCAACGTTCCGAGCAGCGCTTGCGCCGGATATGTCGTCATGATGCCGAGCGGCACGACGAACGTGAAGACGAACCGTGCGAAGCCGCGAAAGATGCTCACGGGCCACCGCGCCGCGTCGAAGATCGCGTTGAAGAAGTAGGACAGGTTGTCGATCCGCACGACGTAGAACGCCGCGCTGACCGTGACGATCCATAGCGAGTACAGCACCGCCACCGCCGAAACGAGCGACACGACGGCGAGCGCAAGCGCGAACGGCGACGGGCCGCGCCCGAGCAGCCGGAAACCCCACGCGAAGATCCCGATTGCCGTCACCATGTTGATGGCGCGCCAGACGGCGAAGCGCGCGGTCGACACGAGAAACTGTGCGTCGGCAGGCTTCATGAGCACGAAGTCGAGCGTGCCTTTGCGGACGTGCTCCACCACGCTAACGAGGCTCGGATTGATCGCGCCTTCGAGGACGCCCTGCAGGAACGTGAACCATCCCATCACCATGAGCGACTCGGGAAAGGACCACCCCGCGACCGTCTTTCGTACGCCGAAGACCACGAGGAGCGGCACGAGGGTCGTGGCCGTCCAGAAGACTTCGACGAATCCGTCGAGGAGAAAATCGGCCCGGTACTGGAGGCCGAGAAGGATCGACGCGCGGAGCTGCGTCCCGAAGAGCCGCAAGTAGCGCACCGGTCATCCCCCGTAGGCGGCGAATCGTTTGAGTCCCGACCGCCACATCAAGACGGCGACGACGAGCGCGAAGGCGTTCCACATCCACTGCCGCGCCAAGAGATGCAGGGCGCCGGCGAGGGGGTGCGCGCCTGTCATGAGCTCGACGGGGAATCCGATCTGATAGCGAAAGGGGAGCACGTTCGCGAGCGCTCGCATCCGCGCTGGAAACAGGTCAATCGGAATGAGATAGCCGCTGAAGACGAAGAAGAGCACGAGCCACAGGTCCATGACCTTCAGGCTGCTCTCGAGGAAGAACGCGGCGCACCCGACGATGACGTTGATGAGGAGCGTGAGGGCCCACGCGCCGAAGATCGCGGCGACCCAGACGAGCCAGACGAAGGGATCGTGGGAAAGGTGGCGTGCGCCCGTTACCGCGAGCGCGATGCCCGCGACCGGCATCGACACCAGAATCCGCATCGGCATCGCCGCGAGCCCTTCGGCCGCGTACGACCAGATCGGCTCGACCGGACGCAAAAGGCGCATCGCGAGGGTGCCGTTTTTGACTTCGAAGTTCATTTCCCAGAAGACCCAGCAGCCGGTCAGCTGGCGGACGACGAACGTCGACAGGAAGTACGCGGTGAACTGGCCGCGCCCGTAGCCCGCGATCGGCGCGTCGCGCGCGACGGCGGACCAGAGCGCGAGCATCACCAGGGGCATCGTCGTCGAAAGAACCCAAACGAACATTTCCGCGCGGTACGCCACCGCTTCGAGAAAGCCGATGCGGAGAAGCGTGGGCAGCGCACGCACCGTGTTCCGTAGGCTCACGCGCCGGCTCCGTCTCTCGGGCCGCCGTCCGCGCCGCCGCCGTTCGCGCCGCCGCCGTTCGCGCCGCCGCGATGGCGCGCGAAGAGTTCGCTCATCACTTCTTCGAGCGGCGGATTCTCCACCGTGAGATCGCTCACGGGCAGCGTGGACAGCGCCCGGCCCACGACGGCGTTCACCGCGTCCTTATGTACCTGGAGGACGCTATGGCCCGCGTCGTGCGACACGACCTTGCCTCGCTGGACGAGCGCGGCCAGATCCTGCGCGTCGACCGGCTTCGAAAAGCGAAGGACGATGCGCTTGTCGGGGCGCGTCCGCGTCACGAGGTCTTCGAGCGACCCGTCGTGCACGAGCCGCCCCTTGTCGATCACGATGACGCGCGGACACAGGTACGCGACGTCCTCCATGTAATGGCTCGTCAGGATCAGCGTCGCGGCGTTGCGCTCGTTGTAGCGCTTCACGAAGTCGCGCACGGTGGCCTGCATCGACACATCGAGTCCAATCGTGGGTTCGTCGAGAAAGAGCACGTTGGGCCGGTGAATGAGGGCCGCGGCGAGCTCGCATTTCATGCGCTCGCCGAGCGACAGCGTGCGGGTCGGCTTTCGCACGAGATCGCCGAGCTCGAGGAGCGCGGTGAGCTCGCGCAGGGTCTCGTCGTATTGCGGGCGCGGCACGTCGTAGACCGCCCGATTCAGCTCGAACGTCTCGCTCGGCGGCAGATCCCACAAGAGCTGCTGCTTTTGCCCGAGCACCAGCATGATGCGCTTCAGAAATGCGTCTTGCCGGCGCTTCGGCTCGAAGCCGTCCACGGAGACTTCGCCGCTCGTCGGGTGCAGGAGCCCCGAGAGGACTTTCAGCGTCGTCGTTTTTCCTGCCCCGTTGGGTCCGAGGAAGCCGACTCGCTCGCCGGGCGCGATGTCGAAGTCGATGCCGTCGACGGCAGCGACGGTTTTCTTCTCTCGCACGAAGAGCGCCCGCACCGCTGCGGCGATGCCCGGCGCCCGCTCGTGCACGGTGTAGTGCTTTCGCAGCGCGCGCACGCGGATCATCGACCCGTAGCGTCTACACGCTGGCCGCGCGGCCGGCTAGAGCCGTTGCCGTCTCGCCTAGCGCTTCGCCGCGCCGGCGGCGGCTTTGGCCGGGAGCATCCGTTCGACCGTCTCGAGGAGCTTTTCGGGCAGGCACGGTTTGGCCAGAAACGCATCGCAGCCGGCTTCGCGCGCGCCTTGCGAATGCCCTTCGAGCGCGTGCCCGGTGAGCGCCACGACCGGAATGTGCCGCGTGCGCGAGTCGCCCTTGAGCCTTCGCGTGGCCTCCCAGCCGTCGAGCACGGGGAGCGACAGGTCCATCACCACGACGTCCGGTACGAGCGCGATCGCCTGCTCCACGGCTTCCATACCGTTCGAGGCCTCGGCGACGCGGAATCCGCAGTACTTCAGGTACTCAGCGTACATTTGGCGATTGTCGTCGAAGTCGTCGACGATGAGCACCAGGGGCGCGGATTGGTTGGAAGCCTCCACCGTATTCTCTGCACTTTGCCGCGAAGCGCGCGCTTTTCGCCAGTCGTCCGTGTGGCAACTTCACAAAAGGATTAGCGGGCTCTAGCTACCGTTTCGCTCGATGGCTCGGGCCGGCAGCGAGTCCCGTCGACTAGCTCTGCTCTCGTTGTCGGCTGTCGTCCGGCCTGCGCCGGCCCGTCTCGAGTCGAACGGTTCGGTCGGCGAGCGCGGCAGCCTCCGCTTTTTCGTGCGTGACCATGAGAACGGGCACGGCGAGGTCCTTTGCGATCCCGAGCACGTCTTCGAACAGAGCGGCGCGGAGCGCCGCGTCGAGCGCGCTGAAGGGCTCGTCGAGGAGAATGACGCGCGGGCTCATGCCGAGCGCACGCGCGAGCGCGACCCGCTGGGCTTCACCGCCCGAGAAGGTGGCCGGCTTGCGATCGCCGACATGAGACACGTGGAATCGACCGAGCAGAGCCCGGGCGCGCTCGCGGCGCGCCTCGCGCGAGAGGCGCCGGTCCATGCCGTAGGTGACGTTATCCGTCGCGGTTTTGTGCGGAAAAAGTGCGAGCGACTGGAAGACGTACGCGACGCGCCGCTCGTGTACGGGCAGGTCGACGCCGGCGCTCGCGTCGAACCAGGCTCGCGAACCGAGGGCGACGCGCCCGGCGTCGGGGCGCACGAGACCGGCGATGGCCGCGAGTGTCGTGCTCTTGCCGGAGCCCGAGGGTCCGAAGAGGACGGTGATGCCGGGGGGCACGTCGAAAGCGAGGTCGAGCGAGAAGCCGCTCGCAGCGCGGGTGAGCGCGACGCGCACGTGCAGTGTTTCGCTGTCTTTCGCGGCCGCGTCGATCGCCGCGGCTGCGCCGCCGCCCGTGCTCTCGCCCCGCTCAGGAATCATGTTCCGCCGCCGTGAGCCGGTTCACGGCGTATAGGATGACAACGGCCGTCACCGCGAGCGCTGCCGCGAGCTTCGAGGCGGTGGCTTCTTGGTGCTCCTGGATCGCGTCGTAGATGGCGAGCGAGGCCGTCTGCGTTTCGCCTGGGATATTGCCGGCGACCATCAGTGTAATGCCGAAATCGCCGAGGCAACGTGCGAAGGCGAGCATGAGGGCCGCGACGATGCCGCGCCGCGCGAGCGGCAGCTGCACGGTGAAGAACGCGCGCAGAGCGCCCGCGCCGAGCGTGCGCGCGGCCTGGCAGAACGTACGGTCGACGCCTTCGAGCGCCGCGCGCGCCGTTTTCACGACGAAGGGGAGGGACCCCACCAGGGCGGCGACGACGGCGCCGGCGCGCGTGAAGACGATGGGCGCGCCGAACACGGCCTCCACCGCGTGCCCGAGGGCGCTGCGCCGTCCGAGCAGGACGAGCAGGTAATAACCGAGCACCGTCGGCGGAAGGACGAGCGGCGCGGTGACCGCCACGTCGACGAGGTCGCGCCACGAAGCGCGCGAGTTGGCGAGCCACGTCGCGATCGCGACGCCGAGGACGCCGGCGACGAGCGTCGCCGCCGTGGCGATCTGGAGCGACAGCGCGAGCGGTTCCCACGGAAACATGCGCAACCATCCGGCGAAGGTCGGCTCACGGCCGAAGCGCGGGCCCCGGGGGGATGGCGAAGCCGAACTGCGTGAGGATCCCCCGGCTCTCGGGCGTCGCGACGAAGGCTGCGAACTTCCGCCCAGCGGCAGCGCCCGCGCGCCCGCGCGCGCACACGACGAGCGCCTGGTCGATCCGATCGTAGAGCACGGGAGGAATCGGCGACCACGTGTCCGGTGCGGTCGCGACGAGCGACCGCGCGACGAGCGCGGCATCGGCGTTGCCCGACTGGGCGAACTGGAGCGCCTCGTGCACGTTCTCACCGAAAACGAGCTTCGCTTGCGTCGCCGCCGCGACGCCGCTCGTCTCCAGTGCTTGCTTCGCTGCGCGTCCGTAGGGCGCGTGCGCGGGGTTGGCGATGGCGATCTTGCGAATGCGCGGGTCTGCGAGGTCCGCCAACGTATGCGCGGCGAAGGGGGCACCCGGAGCCGGAAACAGCACGATCTGCCCCGTGGCATAGAGGGCCTTCGAATCGGCGAGGCAGCTGCCGCTCGCGATGGCGTCGTCGGCGAAAGTGACGTTGGCGGAGGCGAACACGTCGAACGGCGCGCCTTCCGCGATCTGCTTCTCGAGAAGCCCGCTCGCGCCGAACGAGATGACGACGCTCTGGCCCGTCGCCTTTTCGTACCGGCGCCCGATTTCGCCGAAGGCGTCGCTCAAATCCGCGGCGGCGGCCACATAGAGGGCCTGGACGGGCGGGGCAGCTGCTTTCTTGCATCCGCTGACTGCCACCGCCAGAGCCGCAGCCAAGGGGACGACGAACGGAAGCGTGCGATCCATCTCAGAAACCCCGCTCAGAAATCCCACCACAACGCGGTCGACGGCGCCACGGTGACGCCGGCCACCGTGGCGTGGACCGCGCCGAATTGGCCGTCGATCGTCGCGTAGCTCGCGTCGAGCTCCATGGCGACGTGCACGTGGCGGAAGCCCACCGCGAGGCCCAGGAGGCCTCCGCCCCAGAAGCGCGTCGCCGACAGCGAAAACGGCGTCGGGCCGAGCGCGACGCCGTTGGGGACGCTCGACAGATCGCTGATGTCGACGTGCTCCCACCCCGCGCGCGCGCCCGCCCACACCATGTAAAGGTCGCCGTCGCTCTGGTAGCCGACGAGAAATGGCACGTCCGCGCCGTATCCGTGGAGCGCCCCGAGGTCCACGTCGGGCAGGGGGCTGCCCTGCTGCTGGCCGTAAAGGACCGCGGATCCCCCCGCCCCGATCGAGAGCGCCCAGGTTCGGGAAAGATCGAACGAATGCCGGAGGTCGATCCGGACCGCACGGCCCGTGTACGCGAGGCCTCCTTCGGATTGGGCGCCGATGCCCACGCGCGCGGCGGCGTACGGCGCCAAGCCCGGTGCGACGGACGCCGCGACGAGCGCGCCTTTCGCGAACGTGCTGTCCGGCGCCGTGGGACCCGAGGCGGCTTGCTGCGCGGCGGCGTCGTTAGCGGCGTTCTGGAGCGCGCTGTTGAAGCCTCCGACGGCGATGTTTCCGCTGAATCCGGCCGCGGCGCGTACCTCACCTTGCGGGAGCGTGCGCGCGGGGTGAAGGAGGGGCAAACCGCCGCCGCAACCGACTGCAGGCGCGGACGCAACTACGGCGAGGGACGCAAGCGCGCCCCGCGCACCGCTCATTTCCGAAAGCGCGAGGGAAACGAATCGGCTGCGACGCGCTTCTTCAGCTCTTCGTCGTCGGGGTGAAGGCGCGCGGCGCGCTCGAGGAGCAGACGCTCCTCCTCCCGATGGTTCGGATCAGGAATGCAGCATTCGACGGGACACACGGCCTGACAAGCTTCGTGGTCGTAGAAGCCGACGCACTCGGTGCATAGCTCCGGGTCGATGACGTAGATCTCGTCACCTTCGCTGATAGCTTCGTTCGGGCACTCGGGTTCGCAAGCGCCGCAGTTGATGCAGTCGGAAGTAATGTGCGTGGCCATTTGACGCGGCCGGAAACGTAGGGAGCGCCGCGCGCAATGTCAAACGTGGCAAGGGGGGGCGTGCTACGGTCCGCGCCCGCCGATGAGGGCGTAGTAACCCCAGGTTCGGTCGCATCCGTCTTTTGACCGTTCGGTCAAAAGACTTCTGCTCCGCGTGAGGCAGTACTTGGTCTGGACGCTTTCGCCGCTTTCTCTTGGTCGTGGGTCGCTTTGGCTTGGTGGCGCCGGTCATGTCGGCCCGCGGGCCGTTCTTCGCGCTCTCCTCGGCGTGGCCGCCCTCGTAGCGCTCTCGCTCGTGGCAGGCTGCACCCCCAAGATCGGGGACGCATGCACGCAATCGACCGATTGCTCGACGCAAGGCAACCGCGTCTGCGATACAGCGGAGCTCGGCGGCTATTGCACGATTTTCGATTGCGCGCGCAACTCTTGCCCGGACATGGCCTCATGCGTCGTGTTCAACGTGAGCGTGCCGGGGTGCGGCTACGACGATTACCTCGCGCCCGAGCGCACGGGGCGCTCTCTCTGCATGGCGCGTTGCGAAAGCAACTCCGATTGCCGCGGGGGGTACGAATGCGTGGACCCGCGGCAGCCGCCGTTCTCCGCGGTGATTCTGGACGATACGCAGCAGCGGGTCTGCGTCGAGTCGCCGGCCGTGTCGATATTGGCCGACGGGAGCGTGGTCTCGGAGATCCAGAGCATGACCAATTACGACGCGCAGGTCTGCACGGGGCAATTGCCTTTCCCGAGCAATGACGCGGGCGGGGATTAGAGCGGAGCTCGTTCGGACGGAACGCTCGAAAAGTCGCGCGCCCCACGGGGCCCGAGGCGCCGCCACGGCGGCGATTCGAGTCGCCCGCGTCCTTCTGGCCCGGGCTGCCGAATCCGTCGTCGTCGTCGTCGTCCTGGCTTCGACGGTGTTTTTTGCGCTCCGCTGGCTTCCCGGCGACCCGGCGCGCCTCGTCTTGGGGGACGAGGCGGGCCCCGCGGAGCTCGCGAAGGTGCGCGCGAGCCTGCACCTCGACGAGCCGATCGCCCTGCAATATCTGCGATTCCTCCGCGGCCTCGCGACGCTCGACCTCGGCGATTCGTTGCGCCGCCCGGGAACGCGTGCGATGGCGCGCGTTGCGGGCGCCATCGGGCCGACGGCGGAGCTCGCGCTCCTCGCCGTGGCGATGGGCGCCGTCCTCGGGATTGCGGCGGCGCTGCTCGCGAGCGGACCCTGGCTATCGCCGCGCGGCCGGCTCTGGGTGGAGCGGGGGCTCATCGTGACGGCGGCGACCCCGCTCGTCGCGTTCGCGCCCGTCGCGACCTGGGCGCTCGCGGTGCGCTTCCGTGTGGTTCCGCTCCCCGGGGACCCGGACGCGGGCGCTGCCGGGCTTCTCTTTGCGTGCGCTCTTCTGGCTCTTCCGCTCGCCGCCCACGTCGGCCGGATCGGCTGTGCGTCGCTCGCGGACGTCGCACGGCAGCCTTTTCTCACCGTCGCGCGGGCCAAAGGTGGCGGACCTCTGCGCGTGTGGGTCGTCCACGCGCTCCCCGCCGCCGTCGGGCCGATCGTCGCGGTCGTCGCGACGCAGCTCGGCGCCTTGCTCGGCGGCGCTGTGGTGCTCGAGCGCATGTTCGAGCGATGGGGGCTCGGGACTCTCCTGCTCGAGGCCTACGCATCGCGCGATCTGCCCGTGCTCGAGGGGGCCGTCGTCGCGGCGGGCGGCATCTTCGTCGTGGCTCAAGCGCTGGGCGCGGCGGTCCACACCGCGATCGACCCGCGAGTCAGGGCCGCGCGATGATCGCCGCTCGGTGGCGCGACTCCGTGCCTCTCGTCGTCCTCGCGGCGATCAGCACGGCAGGGGCTCTCGCGGCGCGCGAGCCCATCGGCCGGCTCGCGCCGATGCGCGCCTTTCGGGGACCCACGTGGACCAGTCCCTTCGGCTACGGAGAAGCCGGCGTCGACCTTCTCCCTGTCGTCTGTTCCGCGGCCGGCCGCGCGATGCTTCTCGGCGCGGTCGTGGCGCTTTTCGGCTTCGCCGTGGGCACCCCTCTCGGAGGAGCTGCGGCCTTGTCCCGCGGGCGCTTCGAGCGGGCCGTCGACCGCGCGTGCGATCTCGTCCAGGCCTTTCCGTCGTTCATTCTGGCCCTCGCCGTCCTGAGCGCGGTGCGGGCGCCGTCGCGCGTCCACATCGCGTTCGTGTTTGCGTTGAGCGCGTGGGCTCCGTTCGCACGCCTCGCGCTCGCCGAGACGCGGACGCTCCGCGCGGCCGCCTTCGTCGAAGCCGCATTTGCGCTCGGGAGGCGCCGGTCCGACGTCCTCGTGCGCCACATCGTCCCGCACTTGATGGGGGTCGGCGCCGTGCAGCTCGGTTCGACGGCGGCGTCGATCGTCGTGAGCGAGGCGGCGCTCGGGTTCGTGGGCCTGGGGCCCCGCGACGGCGTCTCGCTCGGCGCGGTCCTCGATCAGGGCGTGGCGGCGATGCTGCGCGCGCCCCACGTGTTGGCGGTGGGCGCGATCGCGGTCACGGTCACGAGCGGCGTCATGCTCCTCGCGGGGCGTTCGTTCGCGGGCGTCATCACTTCCCGATCGTCCCGATGACGCGTCCGGAGCGCGCGTCGAGCACGTCGAGGTAGGTCCAGTGCGGCAGGTACACGCGCGTCTGGGTGATCTTCATCGTGCGCGCAGCGCTGCCGTCTTTCGAACGAGGAACTTCGGTCTGCCAGAGCGGGCTTCCGCTCTTCGCGTCGAGGGCGCAAAGGTGGAAAAGGCCCGATGTGAGCTCGACCTGCGAGACGAGCACGCCGCTAGCCAGATCCGTGAGCCCGAGCCCGTCCTTCACCGAAGCGAGATCGCCCTGCGGGATCGTCCGTTGCCAGAGCACGTGCTTGCTCTTCGGATCGTATCCGACGGCCATCGGGACTTGCGATCCGGGCGACTTCGTTCCCACGACGACTGTCGCTTCTCCGTCCGAGAGCATCCGCTCGCCGCGGAAGCCGGGAGCATGAAACGACGGTTCGACGCCTTTGCAGGTGGCCTCGGGGCGCTCGAAGAGTCCGACGTGGCACTCGATGTCCTCGATCGAATAGTGGTCGGACCCGCAGTAGACCGGCCGCGGCGCCTTTTTCGAGGTCGCTGCGGTGAGGTCCACGAGCACGTTCTGCTCGTCCGAGACTTCGATCCACACTTCGCTCTTGGCGCCGCTGCCCGGCGACGCGCAGATCGACTTGGCGCGGTCGCTGAGGTTGACGCGCGCCACTTCGTTGCCGTTGGTCACGTCCAGGATATGCCCGATCGATCGCGAGTCGGTGACGATGGCCCGCGATCCTGCCACGGCGAACTCGAGGCCGCGCGTATCGCTCGAGTCGCCGAAAGGCCCGGCAGCCCAAAGCCGGTTCAGCGTGGCGCCGTCGAACCCGTCGATGAACACCTGCGAGTTGCCGCTTTCCGGGTGCTGAATCTCGACGCGTCCCACGAGGTCTTCGATGGCGTCGCCGTTGATGCGTGCGGGGTACGGCGCCCAGCTCGAGTCCCAGTACAGGACCTCGGGCGCGGACGTCACGAGCGTTCCGACGCCGCTCACGTTCTTCACGACGTGATGCAGCGACCGGAGGATGCCCGCGCCCGCCGTCGCGAAAACGATGAAGAGGGCAAAGAGAATCGACGCCAACGAGGACAGCGGCGAGCTGGCGCGGCGGCGTCCGACGATCGGCGGCGGACCGCCGACCCCCGCTGGCGGTCTCTCACGCGAGGGCGGGGGAGGGCGGGGCGGCGGCGGTGCGAGCGGCACGACCTGTCCGCAAAAATGGCACTTCAGAAACGGCTGCCCGGCCTCCGGCAGCGGGAGCTGTCCCCCGCAATTGCTGCATTTTCCGCTCGCCATCGGTTCTTCCTCCCGCGGCTTGACGCTACGGGGCCTTCCGCGTCGGGACGGGCATCATCAGGGTCACGGAGAGTATGCGATCCAGCTTCGGGAAGTCCTCATCGAGGTACGCGTTTCCTTCCGTCTGGATGCGCCCCTGCGCAGGGCCGTTTCCGTTCGGCGCGCCCTCCCCGTACTCCGAATACAGCGAATCGACGACATTCATCCCCGTCACGACGCGGCCGAACGGTGTGAAGTTGGCGGCGTCGAGCTGGGAATTGTCTCCGTAGTTGATGAAGATCTGCGTCGTGCGGGAGTTGGGCATACCCGTTTGCGCAAACGTCACGAAACCGCGCCGGTTCGATTGCTTGGGCGGGTCGTCCTGGATGTGCGCCTCGACCCACTTGCTCGCGACGGCCGGCTCGGCGGGGATGCCGAACTGCACCATGAAGCCCGCGATGGAGCGAAAGAAGCGGGTGTCGTCGTAAAACCCGAGGGAGACGAGGTTATAGAATCGATCGGCGCCGTTCGGGGCCCACGCACGGTGGACCTCGATCACGAAGTCGCCTTTGGTCGTCACGAAATGCGCCGAGAACGTCTCGGGCGCCTTTTTCGTCGCCAGGCCTGGGTCGAGCTCCTCCGCCGCATGGTGGACCGCGACGGCGGGCGGCGACGGCGCCCCCGCATCGGCGGAGGGCGCGGGGGGATCGACGAGTACGAGGCCCGTCGGTACGGCCGGCGCCGGGCTCGGACCCGTACCGCATGCGACCACGGCGATGCTCAGCGCGGCCAACGCCGCCGACGCGAAAAACCGGAGACGGAAACGACGGGTAAGGCGCGCGAGGCTTGCGAGACGGCTGGGGGAGGACATGCGGGCCGCAGCGTAGAACGGCGCTGCCGGCGAGACCAATCGCCTTGACGGGGCGCCTCAATTCGCGAGGAGCGGGACAACCTGCCATATCGACGAAACGTCGAATCGGCGAAGGCCCGTTTCTGTCGATTACCATTCGTGACTCGACAATCGGCTTTATTTGGATATGGCACGGAGTTTACCGCTTTCAGATCTTGCCTATCAATCCGCACGAGGGAACGAAGCCGAGGTCCTCCGCCTGCTCTCCCGCGTCGACGTCGCTCGCCCTGGCGAGGGCTCGGTCTTCTGCAACGATTCGGACTCACGCTCCCTCCTCGCGACCCAGCGCCTGGCGCGCCGCAGGTCGCAGGCCGAAGTCGGCCGCTAGCGCCGTTCGCGCCGATCCTCGACGAGTGCGTCCGCCATTCGCGAGCGTTCCCACCGAGTCCAGAACGATTCGAAACTGTTGCAATTCGCGACAGACTCACGAATGGTCGGAGCATCCGACGGCGCAGGAAGGGCGCCCGGGTCCGCGCTGGCCCGAGTGGCCTCTCGCGCACGCGCCGGTCCGGTGAGCCCGTCTCGTGACGATTGGACTTGGGCTCGTCGGTCGATTGCCACCCTTCGTGGTTTTCTTGGGCCGTCGGGCGACGCTTTCGGCGCTCGCGTGCCGGCCTTCAATGCGTGCAGAACGCATCGTTTGCCGAGACCGCGCCTCGTGCCGAGCGTGCGCAATCGACTGTGGCGGTTAGGCGAATCGTGGATTAGAGTGCCTTCGTGTCGTCGTATCCCCTCCTGCGGGCGTCAGGGGCGGCCTCCCTGCGCGTCGGAACCGACCTCGTCGACGTCGAGACGGTCGCCGACTCCATCCGCGTTTTCGGCAGTCGGTACCTGACGCGCCTGTTCACTCTCCACGAGCGCCAGTATTGCGATTCGGTGACGATCGCAGGGGGCGACGCAACCCCTCATTTTGCCGCTCGATTCGCAGCCAAAGAGGCCGTCATCAAGGTGCTTCGCCCCCCGCGCGGCGAGGGCGTCGCTTGGCGTTCGATCGAAGTCCGCCGCCATGCGGCCGGATTCTGCACCCTTCGCCTGCACGGGGCGGCGCGTGTGCTCGCGCGGCGCGGACGATTGCGCAAATTCGCAATCAGCCTCACTCACGAAAAGCAATACGCCGTGGCCGTGGCCATGTGCGAGACGTGGTGACTCGCGCGATGAACGACGCCATTCGGGCCATTCTCCGTGACCACGCGCGCCTCTCGGTGGATGCTCTTTCCCTCGCCGACGACGCGGACCTCTTCAAAGCCGGAATGTCGTCGCACGCCAGCGTGAACGTGATGCTGGCGCTCGAGGGCAAGTTCGAGGTCGAGTTCCCGGATCGAATGATGACGCGCGACGTATTTGGCTCGATCGAGCACATTCGAGGTGCGCTCGAAGAGTTGACGAAGGGCGCATGACGACGATGCCCGATCCGCGCCAAGCGCTCTACGACGAGCTCGTTTCGTACGGGCACATCATCCCCGCCGGGGTGCCCGGCATTTTCGGGCGGGGCGCGGTCTTCGAGGACGTGCTGCGCCGCTTCGACGGCCTGCTGTCCACGGTCGCCGAAAAGGACGGGGCCGAGTCGATGCTCTTTCCGCCGGTGCTCGATCGGAAAGTGCTCGAGAAAAGCGAATACCTCGATTCGTTCCCGCACCTCGCGGGGGCGATCTTCAGTTTTTTCGGCGGCGAATCGCAGGCCGGCGAGCTTCGCGCGGCCGTTCACGAAGGCCGGCCCTGGGACCCTTGGCAGAAGATGACCGACGTCGTGCTCACGCCGGCGGCCTGCTATCCGGTGTATCCCGGCTTGGCAGGGGTCCTTCCCGAGCAGGGCCGCCTCATCGACATGCAAAACTGGGTATTCCGCCACGAGCCTTCGGCCGAGCCGACGCGCATGCAAGCCTTCCGCGTGCGAGAGTTCGTCCGCGCGGCGACGGCCGACGTCGTGGTCGAATGGCGCGACGCTTGGCTCGAGCGCGGGCTCGCGCTCTTGTCGTCGCTCGGATTGCAAGCGCGGTCCAACGTCGCGACCGATCCGTTCTTCGGGCGCGGCGGCAGGATGCTCGCGAGGAGCCAGCGAGAGCAAAAGCTCAAGTTCGAAATCGAGGTCCCGGTGTTGGCAGAGAGCGAGCCGACCGCGCTCTGCTCGTTCAACTACCACCAGGACCATTTCGGCCGAATCTTCGGCATTCGAACGCACGACGGCGCCGTGGCCGAAACGGCGTGCCTCGGATTCGGTCTCGAGCGTTGCGTCATCGCGCTCTTCAAGACGCACGGGATGGTGCCCGCCGAGTGGCCGCGGCCGGTGTTCGAGAAACTGTGGGCGCGGGCTCCGGAAGCCAAGGCGTCATGAACGACCACGGTCTTCGCCCCGCGCAGCCGTTCTGGCTCGAGACGCCCGCAGGGCCGGCGTTCGCCTGGCACCACATGCCCGTGGGGGTGCCGAGGCAAGCCGCGGTGCTCCTGTGCAGGCCGTTCGGTTACGAAGCGCAGGCGAGCCAGAGGGCGTACCGTCACCTCGCGATGATGCTCGCGGGAGCGGGCTTTCACGTGGTGCGTTTCGATTACCAGGGGGCCGGCGATTCGTCGGGCGGCGATGCCGACGATGGGCGATGGACCTCGTGGACCACCACGGTCGAGTCCGCGGCCGAGTGGGTACGCTCCGAGCTGGGCGCCAATCGCGTGGCCCTCTTTGGCACACGCCTCGGCGCTCTCATCGCTGCCGCCAGCGCGAGGGCATCGCGCGCGGACGCACTGGTCCTCTTTGCGCCGCCGCCCTCGGGGCGTGCTTGGCTCCGCGAAGCGCGCGCCATCCAGGCCCTGATCGAAGCGCCGGCGGGCGGGGCGCGCGGCGCGACGAAGAAACCTTCGAGCGCGGCGCCCGGCGACCGCGTGGGCCAATCGGCCGGCTTCGTCATCGCGCCGGCGACAGCCGCGGCGATCGGAGCCATCGACCTCGCGTCGCTGGAACTGTCGCTCGGAGCTTCGGCGCCCGCTGTCCTCGTCGTGGCGCGCGATGACCTGCCTGGCAACGAAGACCGCTTCGTCGAGGCGCAACGGGCGGGCGGCGTATCGGTGACCAAGTCCCAGGTCAGGGGTTACACGGCGATGATGCATTCGGATCCGTGGCGCGCGGCCGTCCCCCACGCCGTCTGGGCCGAGGTCGCGGAGTGGCTGTCGGCGCGCTATCTGGAGCCGGGCTGGCACGCGCCGACGCCGTGTTATCCGCGCGCCGCGCAGGTGCGCGAAACGCAGGCGTCCGCCCTCGTCTGCGAGGAGGCCCTCGATGTCGGTGGTCTTTTCGGAGTGATTACGGAGCCGGTGGGGCCCGTGCCGGCCGGCGATTCGCCGGCGATCGTCTTGTTCAACGTAGGCGTCAACTCGCACATCGGTCCGCACCGAATGTACGTGACGATGGCCCGCCGGTGGGCCGAGCGCGGATTCCGCGTGCTGCGGCTCGACACGACGGGCCTCGGCGACAGTCCGGCGACGGTGACAGCGCCCGAGAACCGCACGTACTCGCAGGAGGCCATCGCCGATGCAGGACGCGCGATGGATGCGCTCGGCCGGCTCCGCGGCACTACGCGATTCATCCTCGCGGGCCTTTGCTCGGGCGCGCAC
>DATHQY010000123.1:0-2064 GCA_035482215.1 Polyangiaceae bacterium
GCCCAACTCTTCTTCGCGCGCCGACAGGCAGCACTCGCTCCCTGCGGGGAACGTGCTGCACGCGTCGGGCCGGATCGGGTAGATATCGCAGCGATTGTCGCTCGCCAAGTGCTTGCACCGCTTGTCGCGGCGGAGCACGAGAATCAGCTTCCCGTCGTCACGCTTGGCGTAAGGGGGCTTGGCGAGCTCGCCTCGGCCGGCCTTCTCGAAGCGCTCGACGTCCACCTCCTCGATCTCGACGCGGTTGTCTTTGCAGCACGCGCCGCACTCCAGGCAGTCGAGCGTGATCGCGCGCGTCGGCGCCGGATGAATCGAATCGCGCAGCGCCCGCTCCCGCACGATCCCGTAGCAATCGTGCGGAACGCGCAGATACGCGAGCCCCGCGAAGCCGCCGCGCCACACGACCGTGTACGCCGATCGCCCGAGGTCGAGCACGGACCACCAGCCGAGGTCGTGCTCGTCGCCCGGCCGGGGCTTGGCGAACACGAGCCTCGCTTTTCGGGGGGACTCCCATAGCAACGCGTGCCCGCCGGCGCGCACCCATGCGGCCGCCTCCGCGCGATAGGGCCAAGAATAACTGCGAACGACAGGACGGACGACACGCATGCGCTTAGGCTCTCTCGCAGAAGGGGCCATGTTGCATGCGCGCCGTCGTCATTAGCAAGCCTGGCGACCCGGACGTCCTCCAGATCCGGGACGTGCCGACCCCCGTGCCCGCGCGCGGCGAGGTCCGCGTGCGCGTCCGCGCGACGGCCGTCAACCGCGCGGATCTCTTGCAGCGGTTGGGCCGCTACAAGGTCCCCGACGATGCACCCGCCGACATTCCGGGGATCGAAGTCGCCGGAGAGGTCGACGCGATCGGCGAAGGCGTCTCCGAGCTCGCGGTGGGCGACCGCGTCTTCGGCCTCGTGGGCGGGGGCGGCTATGCCGAAGCCGTCGTTGCCCACGCGCGAACGTTTGCCCACCTGCCCCCGTCGCTCTCGTTCGTCGAGGGTGCTGCGGTGCCCGAAGTGTTCATCACGGCATGGGATGCGATGGTCACCCAAGCTTCGCTCGCGGCCGGCGAGACGGTGCTCGTGCACGCGGCCGGAAGCGGCGTGGGAACGGCCGCGATCCAGATTGCTCTCGCCATCGGTGCTCGGCCGATCGGCACGAGCCGAAGCCCGGAGAAGCTCGCGCGAGCATGCGAGCTCGGTCTCGATCGGTCGGTCGTCGTGCACGATGGGGCCTTTGCGGACGACGTCCGCGCGCAGACCGAATCGCGCGGCGTCGACGTGGTGCTCGAGCTCGTCGGCGGCGCCTACCTGGCCGAGGATCTCGCGTGCCTCGCGCCGCAAGGGAGAATCGTCGTGGTCGGCCTGCTCCAGGGCGCGCGGGCGGAGATCGACCTCGGCGCGCTCATGCAAAGGCGAGCGCGCGTCTACGGCACCATGCTGCGAACACGGCCGCTCGAAGAGAAGATCATGGCCACGCGCGCGCTCGAACGGCACCTCGTTCCGTTGTTCGCGCGCGGCAAGCTGCGGCCCGTGATCGATCGCGTACTCCCCCTCGCGGAGGCGCCGCTCGCGCATCGCGTCGTCGAGCGCGGAGAGAACTTCGGCAAGATCGTCCTCGAAGTCACGCG
The DNA here is from genome assembly GCA_035482215.1 of Polyangiaceae bacterium. GTDB lineage: Bacteria > Myxococcota_A > Polyangia > Polyangiales > Polyangiaceae > Palsa-1150. Next base: position 1,625 of record DATHQY010000123.1, read on the forward strand.
CTGAATCAGTGGCTGCGCGCGTGGGCGAGGCAGAGCGCGCGCGGCTGACCGCCACACCTCTCGCACGTGCAGACGCGAATGTCGGTGCCGTCGGATTCTTGCGCGCCGCAAATGGCGCACGATCGGTTCCCCAACACCGGTACTGACGCCTCGATGTCCGCGCGGCGCGCCCGCTGCCGCGCGACCACGGTGCGTCCACGAAGCGCGGTGCGCCAGTGCTCGCCGAAGAAAACCACGTAGTTGACGAGGGCGGCCGCAACGGCGGCTTTCTCGGGCAATCCGCCGGTAGCGGCGACGAACAGCATGTAGGCCGCGCTCGCCAACCCCAGCCACTTCAGCCGAATCGGTAGGATGAACGAGAACAATATCGTCTCGTCGGGCGCCACGGTAGCCATCGCGAAAATCAGCGAATAATCGAGCCAGAACGCGGTCATCGGGCC
>DATHQY010000124.1:0-4293 GCA_035482215.1 Polyangiaceae bacterium
GATCCCACCTCTCGTCGGGCCACTCAATGGACCGGGCGAGACGCCGTGACCCGCCTCCGCGCCCGCGCGCGAGTCCCTTTGCCGCGATCGTTCCGCTGATTTTCCCCGATCGGGCTTGCCGGTCGGCGTCCGGGTACCGCTCGTAGGAAACACTGCGAACCTCGCTGACGGGCGCCGTCGCGAGTGCCGTTTCCCGGAAGGGAGGGCAACGGCATCCACGCCCGGCGAGCCTTCGAGGGAGTTACCTATGAACATCAACAGCCTCTTCGGGAGCGTCGGGACCACCGCGACGTCCAATGTCAACCCTGTCACCACCACCTCGACGACGAGCGCGAGCAGCATCCCGCCGTCGGCCGCGGCAAGCGCTGCGATCTCGACCCCCGGTCAGTTCTTCAGCCAGATGCAATCGCTCTCGCAGTCGAATCCGACCGAGTTCAAGGCCGTCGCATCGCAGGTGGCCACGACGTTCCAGAACGCCGCGAGCCAGGCCACCGGGCAGCAAGCGCAGTTTCTGACGAACCTCGCGAACCAGTTCAGCCAGGCGGCGCAGACCGGCACCATGCCGAACCCGGCGACGGGCGGCGTTTCGGGGGCGTCGGCCGCGCAGGCCGCGTCGCCGCAGGGCGCGCCGCACATGCACCACCACCATCACCATGGCGGCGGTGGGGGCGGGGGCGGCGCGGTCTCGCAGGCCTTCCAGAGCGCGATGGAAACGCTCACGCAGGCGACGTCCACTACGGCGTCGACTTCGACCTCCGCGTTCTCGAGCACCTCGACCTCGTCCGACGGAGCGACCTGATCGCACGATGACCGAGCCGGCCGCCGTGCGCCAACAGCCGAACGTTCTCATCGGCACGCCGTGCTACGGCGGTCTCGTCACCCACGTCTACGTCCACTCGCTCCTCAAGCTGATGGCGTACGCAGCGGCCCACGACATCGGCCTCGGGCTCTGGACGGCGGCGCACGATTCGCTGATCACGCGCAGCCGCAACAGCATCATGGCCACGTTTCTCGATACGCCGAACGCCACGCACTTGATGTTCATCGACGCGGACACCGGATTCACGCCGCTCGATTTTCAGCGTCTCTTGAGCTTCGACCAGGACATCGTCGCGGGGATGTACCCCGTCAAGAACATCGATTGGGCGCAAGCGGCGGGCGCGGTGACGCCGGGGATGTCGCCCGTTCAAATGCGCGAGGCGGGCCTGCACTACGTCGGCGTGGCGTGCGCGCCCGGCGAAGGCCGCGAGGAGCGCGACGGATTCGTCACGGGCATCTACGCAGGCACGGGGTTCATGCTCATTCGGCGGAGCGCCGCCGAGCGGCTCGTCGCGGCGTATCCTGAGACCAAGTACCGTGCCCAACACACGTATCCCGCGCCGGCCGCCGCGAGCCACAACCAGTACAACCTGTTCGATTGCCTGATCGAACCGGAGACCAAGACGTACCTCAGCGAAGATTTCGCCTTCTGCCACCGATGGCGGGCGATCGGAGGGACGATCTGGCTCGATACGATGAGTCGTTTGCGCCACGTCGGCGCCTACGAGTTTCAGGGCAGCGCGGCGACGTCGTTCACTGCGTGACCGCGGCGGGTTCGCGCCGCCGGCCGAGGAGCAAGAGCAGCGCGACGCCGGCGACGATCAGAACGTCGGCGATGTTGAAGACCGGCCAAAAGTGGATGTGGATGAAGTCCACGACGCGGCCGCTGACCAACCGGTCGAGCGCGTTGCCGATCGCCCCCGCGAGAATCATCGCGAAGGCTGCGTGCTCCAGCCAGGGCCGTTGCCCCCTTCGCATCCAGGCGACGACGATGGCGACCATCGTGACGAGCGCCACGACGCCGAGCGCCCACGCGGGCGGCGCGAGCCGGAGATGCGAGAACACGCTGAACGCGATGTCGCGGTTCTCGGTGTAGCCGAGGTCGAGGACCCCGGGCACGAGGACGACGGCCGCGTGATGCTGGAGGTTGGCTTGCGCGTACGCCTTGGTCGCATGGTCGCAGCCGACGAGGCCGGCAACGCTGGCCAGAAGCCCGATTCCAACCCCGAAATGTCGAGTCATGTTTGCCTGGTACGAGTATGGCGCGAGTCCGGGGGGAGATCACGCGGGTGGCTCGTCGAATGCGCGTTGAATAGGCCGGCGGTCGAGGCGTCCATCTCCGCGTTACGGGCTCTTGGGGGTGCGAGGTGTGCGTCGAATGGCCCCAGTTCCCGTCCGTCGATGGGGCATGACCGTTCGTCGGAAACTGAACCGAAGGTTTGAGCGCCGGTTGCCTCGTCCGATAGCTTGAGCCGCCAAATCCGCGAGTCTGCCCTCGAGGTAGCTTCGCGTCATTGACCAGAGGGAAGGAAGCATCGATGAACATCTGGAAGATCTCCACCGTTACGCTCACGGTCGCCTTGGCCGTCGTCGTCGGCCGCAACGCTGTTTCGAGCGCGAACGCGGCGCCTTCGCCCGATCACCAGGCGCAGAGCAGCGTGCAGGGATGGGACTGGAGTATCGAGCAGCCCCACATGGAGAAGGCGAGGGCCGACCTCCAGGCTGCGCGTCATTCACTCGAAGTCGCAGCCGAGAACAAGGGCGGCTGGCGCGCCCTCGCGCTCAAGCACACCGACGAGGCGCTCGCCGAAGTCGCCCGCGGCATCGACTACGGCCACTCGCACCCGCGGGAGTAACGCGCTCCGCGCGACCCGCGAAAGAGCCGCGACGCGAGGGAGCGTGGCGGCGCCGGAAGAACGAGGCGTCCGCGCAAAACGCGGGCGCCTTTTCCGTCGTGTGCGCCATCCGGTGCTAAAGGATGGCGCGTGCACGTCGAAACGATGGCCGTCGGGCCTCTCGGTTGCAACTGCTCGATCATCGCCGATCTCGAGGCGAAGCGGGCCATCGTCGTCGACCCGGGAGGAAGCTACGGCGACATTCGCGCGCGGCTCGACGTGTTGGGCGTGAGCGTCGAAGCCATCGTGCACACGCATACGCATTTCGATCACGTGGGCTGCACGGCGGAGCTCCAGCGATCGACCGGCGCGTCGGCGAGCATTCACGAGGGCGACCGGCGCTTGTACGAGATGCTGCCCGAGCAGGCGGAGCTCTTCGGCGTCGGCGTGCCGCTCCTCGCGGACATGGACGACGGGCTCGTCGACGGCAAGACCTTCCGCGCCGGCCGCCTCGAGATGGCAGTGCTCCATACGCCGGGCCATACGTTCGGCAGTTGCTCGTTCGTCGTCTCCGACGCGGACCGCACGTTCGTCTTCGCCGGCGACACGCTCTTTCGCGGGAGCATCGGCCGCACCGACCTCGGTGGAATCGATCGGGAGACGCTCGTGCGCTCGATTCGCGGACGGCTTCTGCCCTTGGCCGATGACGCGCTCGTCGTCGCTGGGCACGGCCCGGCGACGACGATTGGCAACGAGCGTGCCCACAATCCGTTCCTGAAGTAGCCGCGCATGCGCCGCACGACGCCCGGCGTGTTTGGAGCCCGCGATCTGCTCGACGCGCGCATCGCGCGCGCGGAGGCGCACGATCCCGAGCGCATCGTCCGGGTGCTCGAGCCGATGGTCACCGACGCGCGCAAGGCGCGCCTCGCGGCGGTGATCGAGCGGCGGCTCGCGGGCGTGGCCGTTCTCTTCGATCGCCCGTACGACCCGCACAACGGCGCCGCGGTGCTCCGCTCGTGCGAGGCCTTCGGCGTCCAGAATCTCCACATCGTGGAAAGGCCGGGTACGCCATTTGCCGTCGCGCGGTCGGTCGCACGGAGCGCCGAGAAGTGGATCGACGTCACGATCCACGAGTCGGTCGCGTCGTGCGTCGCGTGGGCGGGAGCGGCCCGCTTGCCCCTTGTGGCCACCCACCCGGAGGGGGAGCTCGAGCCGGCCGACCTCGCGGCGCTCCCGCGGTTTGCCCTCGTGCTCGGCAACGAGCGGGACGGGATCCACGAGACGCTCGCGTCCGCATGCACGGCCCGGGTCCGCGTTCCGATGCGCGGGTTCGTCGAGAGCCTGAACGTCAGCGTGACCGCGGCGATTCTCCTTCACGCGGCGACGGCGTCGCGCCCCGGCGACCTGGACCAGGCCGCCCGCAGGCGCCTCTACGCCCGCGGGCTCTATCTGTCGATCGAGCATGCCGAACAGATTCTCGCGCTGCCCTCTGAAGCGTAGAGCGGAGCTCTAAAAACGCGGGTCGGAACGGGTCGAAGCGCGTTGCTACGGCCGCCTCCGTGCCTTACGTTGCCTGGCCGAGCGCGTATATGGCTGAAGACCTCTACGGTATTCTGGGCGTCCCGAAAGGCGCAGAAGC
>DATHQY010000125.1:0-2691 GCA_035482215.1 Polyangiaceae bacterium
AGAGGAAGCTCCGGGCCAAGGGCCAGAAGCGGGCGACGACGTACACGGTGGTGTGACGCGGGTCCCGCTTCGGATGACCGTCGAGCGGACGTTTTCCGCGGTCGGGGTATCCTGCTTCGCCGCGATGAAGCCGAGCCTCGACCTGCGCCGCACCATCGACGCGATCTACCGCGCCGAATCGGGCCGCATCTTGGCAACGCTTGTGCGCTGGCTCGGTGGAGATCTCGAGCTCGCCGAAGAGGCGATGCACGAGGCCTTCGCTGCTGCGCTCGAGACGTGGCCCGACACGGGCATCCCCCAAAAGCCGCGTCCTTGGCTCCTGTCGACGGGTCGCTTCAAAGCGATCGATGTGCTTCGCCGCCGCGGACGATCGAAGGCTGGGCAGAACGATCTGATCGTCGCGCTCGAAGCGCCGGTCGACGAAGAACCGCGCGTCGACGACGATGAGATGGAGGACGATCGCGTTCGTCTTGTCTTCATCTGCTGTCACCCCGCGCTGCCGCCCGAGGCGCAGGTCGCGCTCACGCTCCGCGAGGTGTGCGGGCTCACGACCGAAGAGATCGCGCAGGCCTTCCTCGTCACGACGGCGACGCTCGCGCAGCGCATCGTCCGCGCGAAGGCGGCCATCCGAGCGAAGTCCATCCCTTACCAAGTGCCCGCGTCGCACGAATTGCCGGCGCGGCTCGGCGCCGTGCTGCACGTCGTCTACCTCGTCTTCAACGCGGGCTACTCCGGCCACACGAAAGCCGCGACCCTCGGCGTGGAAGCGATTCGTCTCGGTCGCGTGCTGTTCGATCTCCTCCCCGAGCCCGAGGTGATGGGTCTCTTGGGTCTCATGCTCCTCCAAGAATCGCGACGCGCGGCGCGCTGCACGCTCGAAGGAGAGATGATCCTCATCGATGACCAAGATCGCTCGCTATGGAATCGCGATCAGATCACGGAGGGCATTGCGCTGACAGAGAACGCGCTTCGATCGCGCCGCTTCGGTGCGTACACATTGCAGGCGGCAATCGCGGCGGTGCACGCTGAGTCGGCGTCGCCCGCGGCGACCGATTGGCACCAGATCGTGCTCCTCTACGATCGGTTGCTCGCGATCCAGCCGTCGCCGGTCGTCGAGCTCAATCGCGCGGTGGCGGTTGCGATTCACGAGGGGCTGGAGCGCGGCCTCGCGCTCGTCGAGGCCCTTCTCGCGAAAGGCGAGCTCGTCGGCTACCACCTCGCGCATGCCGCACGCGCGGATTTGTGTCGTCGGCTCGACCGCCTGGACGAGGCGCGTGCGTCATACGAAACCGCCCTTTCGCTCGCTCGGCAGGAGCCGGAGCGTCGCTTCCTTTTGCGGCGCCTCGACGAAATGAAAAAATAATCGGCGCGGCTGTCGATCCGGCACCCAGCCGACGACTATAGGGCGAAGACCATGAAATACATTTGTTTGGGCTACTACGACCCGGCCAGCCAAGCGGCGTGGACCGAGGAGCAGCAGAACGCGATGTTCGACGAATGCACCGCGTACGACGATCACCTGCGCGCGACCGGCCACTATGCTGGCGGCGAAGGACTGAAGCCTTCCGAGAACGCGCTGACCCTTTATTGGCAGAACGGTCAGGTCGCAACGACTGACGGCCCGTATGTCGAAACGAAAGAGCAGCTCGGTGGGCTCCTGATTCTCGAGGCACGCGACATGAATCACGCGATAGCGCTGATGTCGCAGCATCCGTCGGTCAAATTCGGGTCCCGTTGGGAGGTCCGGCCAACGCACGACATGAGCGAGATGGTGAAGGCGAGCGAAGAGCGACGACGCATCCGCGGCGCGCATTGAGAAACAATATTTCCAAAGCTGTGAGGTGACAGATGTCGAAGGTTCGAGTCGCAGGGTTCGGCGTTTCGTTGGACGGTTACGGTGCAGGGGCTGACCAAAGCCTCAAGGCACCGATGGGCAAGAACGGGCAGGACTTGTTCGCGTGGTTCTTCCACACGAAGAGCTTCCGCGAGATGGTGGGCAAAGAAGGCGGCACCACCGAAGGCGTGGACGCCGAATTCGCGCGGCTCGCCATGCACAATTTCGGCGCGTTCATCATGGGCCGCCACATGTTCGGTGCCGAGCGCGGGCCGTGGAAAGACTTCTCGTGGAAGGGATGGTGGGGCGACGATCCGCCGTACCACGCGCCCACGTTCATTCTCACTCATCACCCGCGCGAATCGATCGAGATGAAGGGTGGAACCACCTTCCACTTCGTCACCGGCGGCATCGAAGAGGCGCTCGAGCGTGCGAAAAAGGCCGCTGGCGCGAAGGACGTGAAGATCGCTGGCGGCGTCGCGACGGTTCGACAGTACTTGCAAGCGCGCCTGATCGACTCGCTGCATATCGCAGCGGCACCTGTTCTTCTCGGTCGTGGCGAGGCGCTTTTCGCGGGGATCGATCTTCGCTCGCTCGACTATTCGGTCGTTCGAAAAGAGACGACTGAGCACGCAACGCACGTCGTGATCGATAAGGCGTAGCGCGAGGGCTAGCTCGCCGAGACTATCGCGTCGCCTCGTGAGAACCAATTGGGTACGCGCTTCCAGTGCGGACGGCCGACTTTGCGCGTTATGTCGCATCGGCGAGTCTCTTGACCGCCCAGGACCCGCTAGGATTTCCTACACGCCGACGGTATGCAGCGTCGGCGGCACGCCATGCCCGACCGGGTATATTTG
>DATHQY010000126.1:0-7246 GCA_035482215.1 Polyangiaceae bacterium
GAGCTCGATTATCTGGATCGCACGGTCATCGGCGAAAAGACGTATGTCTCATGACGAACCGCGTGCACATCGCCGCCGTCTCGGCGTGGACCCCCGTGGGCCTCTCCGCCGCGTCCACCGCGGCCGCGGTGCGCGCGGGCATCAGCCGGATCGGATCACACCCGGTGCTCACGAACCGCGACGGCGAGTACATCAGCGGCGGGCTCCTGCGGCACGTCGATGCCGGCCTCGTCGGGGCTACGCGAATGACGAGCCTCGCGAGCGGGGCCCTCGGCGAACTCGTGGCGAACGCGGGGCCCCGATTTTTCGCGGCCGGCAGTCGTTCCCTGCTCGTCGCATTGCCGGAGATGCGGCCGGGATTCGGAGAGGCCGAGACGCGCGAGGTTCTGCTCGATCTGGAGGCGGGGGCTGCGGCGCAGCTTCGCGCGTCGCGGATCGAACCGTGCGGCCGCGGGCACGCGGGCGGGCTCGTCGCCCTCGCCATCGCCGCGGATCGCATCGCGAGCGGCACGCATGACGTGTGCATCGTCGGGGGGGTCGACAGCTATTACGATTACGAAACGCTGGAGTGGCTGCAGGACAACCGCCAGCTCACGACCGCAACGACGCGCGACGGATTTCCGCCGGGCGAGGCGGCGGCGTTCATCGTGCTTGCAGCGGAGAGCGCGCTCGCGCGCCTCGGGTGCGTGTCGCTCGCGCGCGTGCGCGGTTGGGGGGTCGCGCACGAGGCAAGCCGCATCAAGACGGAGGACGTGAATCTCGGACGCGGACTGGCGCAGGCGTTCACGGGCGCGTTCGCTTCGCTCCGGCTCCCGGGTGAGGCGGCAGACGCCGTGTATTGCGACATCAACGGAGAGCGCTATCGGAGCGAAGAATTCGCCTTCGCCTGGATGCGCCACCCGCACGCCATGCGCGACCAGGGCTACGAGACCGTCGTGCGATCCTGCGGCGACGTGGGCGCCGCGTCGGGGCCGCTCGGATGCGTTCTCGCGGTGCGATCGTGGGCCCGCCGCTACGCGCACGGTCCGCGCGCGCTCGTGTGGGGCAGCTCGGAGGGCGGCGCACGCGCGGCCGTCGTCCTGCAGGACCCGGAGAGGGCCTGACGCATGCCCTCCGTAGCGGTCAATCCGCCGAAGACGCCGGTCACCGAAGGGAGCAACGGCATCGCGACCGCCACGGTCCCGAACGTCTGCAAGATGCCGGGGCCGCCGGCTCCGTTCGTTCCGACGCCGCTGCCCAACATCGGAAAGAGCGGCAATTCGCCGAACGGGTACTCGACGAGCGTCACCGTCGAAGGCAACGCCGTCGCCATCCGCGGTGCGACGTTCGACTCGATGGGCGACGTCGCGAGCAAAGCCACCGGCGGCGGATTGGTCTCGATGAACACGCAGGGGCCGACGAAGTTCGTCGGTCCCGGTTCGCCGAACGTGACCATCGAGGGCAAGGCCGTCCACCAGCTCGGCGAGCCGATGGCCAACAACTGCGACCCCGGCGCGAGCACGCCGAACGCGGCGACGACGCCCGGCGAAATGCAGGGCACGACGCCCCCCGGAGCGGACGGGGCGGAAGACGAGTGCGCGAAGCTCAAGGCGAAGTTCGGGATCAAGACGGGGCCGTACAAGAACAACCCCGGCTCGAAAGCGGATGGAGTCCAGAGCCATCACGTGCTTCAAAATGCGCAGATGGAGCCTGCCGGCGTTCCGCACGCCGACGGATTTTCGATCCTCCTCGGGGACAGCAAAAGCGGGACCGAGCACTGCACCGTCAACAACCTTCAGAAGGCGCGAGCGTCGTCGAAGAGCACGGCGTCGACCTACGGACAGCTCAGGAAAGACGCGCAGTCCGACCTCGCTGCGGGGCTCGAGGGCCGTCGCCAGGACGCCGAAGGCAACACGATGACCCAAGCCGAAGCCGCCAAGGCGGCCGAATGCATCGTCGCCGAGGCGGACAAGGCCGCGAAGAAGACGGCGAAGGACAAGGGCATCTCGCTCGACGACAACACGCCGGTCAATCAGGTCGGCAAGTGCGTCGCGGCAGGCACGCTCGTCTGGCTGGCTTCGGGAGAGCTCCGGGCCGTCGAGCGCCTCAAAGCCGGTGATCGCATACGCACCACGGCAGGCGATCGGGCGATCGTTCGTGTCGACACTTGCCTCAGCCCGGCCGTCGAGCTCGTGGTCGCCGGGACGAGGCTCGTGGTGGCCAGGTATCACCGATTCGTGGATGATGAAGGCATGCCGATCCGGGCCGACGCGCTGCGCCCTGGGGATTTCGTTTCAACGGCGCGTGGCATGCGTGCGGTCGAGGCCGTCAGCCATCGGGAAGAAGCGCAGCGTCTGTATGGACTCGGCCTTTCCGAAGGCGCCATTGCCTATCTCGAAGCGGCCGCGCTGCTCACGGAGCTCGTCGACGGTGGCCCCCCCGTGCGCGCACAAGAAGCGGCTTTCCTCTTCGACGCCGGAGCCGGTTGAATGCCGCACGTTTTACCGAAGAAGGCGCCCCCCGAGTCGTTCGAGGGAATCATGGGCGATGCCGTGGGTGATGCCCGCGACTTCGTGGCGCTCGCGTACTGCTTCGAGCTCGACGAGATCCAAAAGGAGACCGATCGAGACCACGACGAGTTCACCTTCGTCTTTCGCTATCGGTCGGGCGAGCGCGCGCTCCTGGCGAAGTACCCTCGCCGGTTGGAGGGCATCTGGCGGCGTGCGGACGGAGCCGTGCTCGTCGCAGGGAATACCGCCGGCTTGGTGCATATCGGCGCGGAGGGAGTCGTCGAGGCCGCGATTCCCAACCATCGAGGCATCTTCTCCGCGATCTGGTGCGCCGGCGACGAACACGTCTTCGCCGTCGGAGGTCTCCCGGCGTTTGCCTATTATTGGCGCCACGGAACACTCTTTCAATTGCCACTGCCCGAAGGGACCGAGAGCATCCACGACGTCTACGGGTTCGCGGAGAACGACGTTTACTTCGTCGGCGAAGGCGCCCAGGTTCATCACTTCGACGGGGCTCGCGTCACGCGCCTGCGCGTGCCCGTCCGCGAGCATCTCAACGGGGTCGTCAGGTTTGGGCCGCAAGAAATGTGCATTTGTGGCTATCATGGCTCGCTGCTCGTGGGCCGCGGCGCCCGCTGGCGTCACATCGTGACCGAGACGACCGAGCCGCTGCTTTCCGTCGGCATGCTGGGAGATCGGGTCTATTATGGAGCCGACGACGCCGTATGGGCGAGCGATGGGAAAGCGCCCGTGGTCCCCGTCTTGCCCTTTGCGGCAAGTTGGGTCGCCGGTCTTTCGGACGGCCTCGTCGTGAGCAACGGAGGGCAGGCGAAACTTTACGCCGGCGGTTCGTTGTCCGACCTCGAGATGACGATTTCGCGAACCTGACGAACGGCCAAGTCGAGAGCCCAAGGAAAACAGGTCATGTCTTCCGCTAGAGCGCTTCAGATCAATTCTGCATTCGGCAAGAGCCTCGCTGAGGCGGTTCTTCTCGCTCAACATCCCGCGGAGCGAGTCGACGCGCGAGGACTGCCACAGGCCAATGCCCGCACCTTCGTTCTGCGGTTGCAGGGATCCCGCGCCGTGCTCGTCGAAGAACGGCCCCTGCCCCTCGTGCGGAGCGCCTATTCCGCGAGCGGCGTCGCCTACATCGGAACGAACGAACGCAACACGGTCCAAAAGTGGCAAGCAGGGCGCTGGTCGGAAGAAGTGTTTTCGCCGAAACCAGTCGACTTCATTCGCTACGTGTTCGCCGTTCCCGGCGCCACACCGGAGGACGACACCGTCTTTCTCATGGGCAACAAGCGCATCTTCATCCGCTCCGCTGGGAAGTGGCTGAACCTGCGAGCGCCGGGGGAAGGCCTTTCGTTCCAGGCCGATGGCTTCCGTGCCGACCATGTGTTCATCGGCGGGCCCACGCTCTCGATGTGGGACGGCAAGAAGCTCGTCGAGCTCGAATCGCCCGAACGCGACACCATGGGTCGGATGGTGCTGAGTGCCGACGATCGGCTCGTGGGTGGCAACTCGGACGTCAATATTTCGAAACCCGACGGAACGTGGGGACTCATCGACACCCCCACCAAGGGCTTCTACGCTTACGCGCGCTTTCGTGACGAAGTTTACGTAATCAGCGACGACATGGGTCTTTTGAAGGTGTATCCCGGCGACGTTCGAGTGCTCTCGCCCCGGATCGATCCTCTGGGCCTCGTTTCGGTCGGTGACGCTCTCATCGCGTACGGAACCGACGGCGCCTTCATTTGGGACGGCGGGAAGTGTACGCCCATCGACATGCCCGTTTGCGAAGTCGGAAAGCAGCCGGTCTGACGTCCCCGCCACGGGGAAGGGGCATGGCGACCCGGCGTGACGGCCCGTCCGGCGAGCCGAGCGCTATTTGCCCTCGTCGCGGCGCCTGCCTTTGCGCGAGACTTCGGCCCAAGGAGCCCCATGCCGTCTCTCGACTATCTCGGACAGCTCGCGCACCAGCCCCTGGTTCGCCTCGCGGGCGGCCCGATCACACTGGCGTCGCTCTTGACCGGCATTTTCATCGTGGTGTGCGCGAACGTGATCGCGGGGCTGCTCGATCGCGCGATCGATCGCGTCCTCACCCAGCGGCAGGTCGCCCACGGCGCGCGCTTCGCCATCGCGAAGATCGCGCGCTACTGCGTCCTCTTGCTGGGCGTGACCGTAGCGTTGAGCTCGATCGGCATTCGCCTCGACGCTCTCCTGGCCGCGTCGACGGTCGTGCTCGTGGGGCTCGGCTTCGGCTTGCAGAACATCGCCCAGAATTTCGTCTCCGGGCTGATTCTCCTGATCGAGCGGCCCGTCGCGCGCGGCGACTTCGTGCGAATCGGGGACACGCTCGGCGCGGTGGTGGACATCGGGATGCGTGCAACTCGCGTCGTGACCCGCGATGAGGTCACGATCATCGTTCCCAACAGCGAGCTGGTCGCCGCGCGCGTGATCAACCACTCGGTCCCCACTCCGAACTTGCGCATCGCGGTGAAAGTCGGAGTCGCTTACGGGACGGACCCGCAGCGAGTGCGCACGCTCCTCATGAAAGTCGCCAGCGAGGACCCGGAGCTGCTCCGCGATCCCGCCCCGGAGGTTCGATTCGATTCGTTCGGCGACTCGAGCCTCGATTTCTCGCTGCTCGTGTGGATCCCGAATCCGCGCGAGGATCTCCGGGTGGCCTCCCGCCTGCGCTTCGCCATCGAAGCGTCGTTTCGAAACGCGAAGGTCGAGATCCCCTTTCCCCAGTGCGACGTTCATATCCGGTCTCGGCCCGAAGCCTAACCAGGCCCCCGGGCATGCCTCGCCGCCCGCTTCCAGGGCCGCGCAGCGATCGCTTGTAACGCCTTGCAATCGTCCGAGCGCTGCGAAGCGGGACCGATTGTCGTATGTCTCCATTCGAAATGGCAAGGTGGTGGGACCCATCGCGGGAACCGGAACCCAAAGAGCGCGCAGAGTGGATCCCCGCGCACGAAAATCGGTTCGGCGTCCCGATTCTCGATCTGATTCGGGTCACGAGCCAGATTACCGCGTGGAGCGCGAATCCGCGGGCCGCCCAGATGGCCGTTTCTTGGGACGATTCCATGAGCGTCCACGGCGTACCCCTCGATTGCACACCGGCGGAGTCGGTCGCCTGCGAGCTCCGGTACGACGCCGATCCCGGCCTCGCCGACGGCTGGCTGTTCGTGCCTACGACCATGGAGCAAAAGTGGGTCGTCGCATACCGGGACAGCCGCATCGCGATGATTCGCAGTTGGAGCGGCGTGGTCCCCCTCACGGCCCAAGCGCATCGCGAAGGGAGCGAGCTCGTGATCGAGCGCATCGACATCGCCGACGGCGCGTTCGCGGCGTTCGGCGATCCCGTCTCGACATTCGATTGGATGCTGCGCGCCTACGCCCTCGGACAAAAATGGCCTCTGCCGGTCAGCCCACGAGGCGCCCAACAGCTCGAAGCCGCGCCCCTCGAAGCGTTCACGTTGTTCGGCAACGTCGCCGCGTATGCATCCACGACGTGGGCGCCGCCACGCCCGCGGCCCCTTCGCGCGATGAGCGATCTTCTCATCGCCGTTCGAGCGGAACAACTGGACCGGGTCGCCGAGCTCGCGGAGGCCGGCGCGTTCCTCGACACGCGTTCTCCCGTGCTGGGCCTTACGCCTCTGCATATCGCGGCGGTCAAAGGGAGCTTGCCTCTCACCCGGATTCTCCTCGGGCGCGGCGCGAACCCCAACGTGCTTGCCGACAGGGCCGCCTCGGTGCTCGCGACGGCGCTCGTGCACAAGGCTCCCATCGATCTCATGGAGCTCCTGGTCGCGAACGGAGCCGACCCCTACGTGCCGAACGCCGACGGGTTCGGGCTGATCCACGCGCTCGCCGAGGTCAATCGCCCCGAGGCTCTCGCATGGCTGCTCTCGCTGGGACTCGACCTCGAAGCGCGCACGAGGCGCGGCCACACGCCGCTGCATGTCGCGGCGGGTCGGGGGAACGTCGAAGCGTTCGAGTCGTTGCTCGATGCGGGCGCCGACGCCGAGGCGAAGGATCCTTCCGGCCGAACGGCACGTGACATCGCGCACGCCGAGGAAAAGCGGAATATCCTCGAGGCGCTGAGGGGACGGTATTTGTGAGCTTTTACCGGCTGCCTCGACGGCATCGGTAAACGCCCAGCGCCGCCTTGATCGCGCGCGGCTGGGGCGAGATAGTGCATCGCGTTGGGGCTCGCGGGACAAATGGGGGATTCGCGCGGCGTCCGCGGCTGGCTACGCTTGGCCCTTGGGGCGGCGCTCGCACTGGCCGCGACCACGCAGGGTTGCGCAGGCGCGGAGAGCTCGAATCGGTCGACGACCGGCGGCCCCGATAGCGGCGACGGCGGCGACGGCGGCGACGGGGGCGACGCCACGGATTCCCCGGCGCCCGCTGACGCAACGACGCCCGCAGACGCAAGGGCGCCTGCGGATTCCCCGGCGCCCGCTGACGCAACGACGCCCGCGGATTCCGCCGCCACCGACTCCAGCCGGCCGGGAATCGAGACGGGCCCGGACGTTGGATCCAACGAATCACCCGAGAGCGGAGCGCCGTCCGCGTTCAACGGGGCGGGCACGTACGAGATCGTGAACGTCGGCAATGGCGCGGCGCTCAACGTTGCGAATGGGGGAACGGTCGAGGGAACGCGGACCGTCACCTCCGCGGCGGAGAACACGACCAGCGAGCAGTGGACATTCGCCTATGCGGGCGAGGGCTTGTACACAGTTCAG
>DATHQY010000127.1:0-12458 GCA_035482215.1 Polyangiaceae bacterium
GGCGGGGCGCAAGCCATCCGCGTGACCGACGAGACGGGCGCCTACAGCTTCGCGGTCAACGCCGGCTCCTATTCGGTCAATCCGTCGGGGCCGTGCTCGTCGTTTTCGCCGTCGGTCGGGAATCTGAACAACATCAAAGCGAATACGGTGCAGAACTTCACCGGCGCGAGCTGCCCGCCCGCGCCGCTCACGCTTTGCCCGGAGTTCGACACCGATTTCGGTTTGACCGAGCCGGCGAACTGCAACGTGTCCTCGAGCGAAGCGTGCGCGGGTGACCGGCTGAGCACCTGGGCGAACACGATCCAGGACGACTGGTTCACGATCAACACGGACGACTGCCGCTTCGGCACGTGGAACAACCCGCCGATCGTGAATCTGTTCGAGTCGATTGGCCTCGAGCAGGACATCGATTTCATCAACCTCTATGCCCTGCAGCTCTTCGGGTGCGGCCTCGCCGGCAACATCACCGGCCCGCTCGGCTTCCCGTTCATTCTGACCGACCTGCAGTCGCTCAAGTTCACGACGGCGGACCTCGCGGCCCTCTCGGACGAATACGTGCAGGCGATCGAGCAGTCGCTCTCGGACAACGGATCGCCGGCGTTGAGCCCGGCCCAGATCACTGCCATTCAGGCGCAGCTCGTCTCCGCCGCGAGCCGCGTCAAGGGCATCACCCAATCCTCGCAGCTGTCGTTCAGCACGTGCCTGCCGGACGGCGGCGCTCCGTGAAGGGGACTTGAATCACGCTGGCGGCCGCCGGATGCGCAACTGCGCCATCCGTGAGCGCAGTGTGCTCGGCGCGAGGCCCAAGATCGCGGCGGTCCCGGCTTTCCCTTCGATCACATAGCCTGTCTTGCGCAAGACGCGCTCGATGTGCCAGCGCTCGACCGCGTCGAGTTCGGCGTCGTCGCCGGGTCCCTCGAGGCCCGGCGATGCGGCGAGGGTGGCGTGCCCTCCCGCCGGCCGCTCCGGCGACCCGTCGCGGCGCGCGAGCGGGGGCAGGTCGTCCTCGGTGGCCACGGGGCCGCGCGCCACGATGGCCGCACGTTCGATCACGTTCGAGAGCTCGCGCACGTTGCCCGGCCAGTCATGCGCGAGGAGCTTTCGCAGCGCCGCGGGCGCGAGTCCGTCGAAGCGCTTTCCAAGCCGGTGCCCCGCCGCCTGCAAGAACGTTTGCGCCAGGCCCTCGAGATCGCGCGGTCGTTCGCGCAGGGGAGAAACGTCGATCGCGAACACGGCGAGCCGGTAAAATAAATCCGCGCGGAACCGCCCTTCGTCGACGGCCTTGCGCAGGTCGCGGTTCGTCGCGGAGACGATCCGCGCGTTGACCTTCACGGGACGGCTGCCGCCGACGCGATCGAGCTCGCCCTCCTGGAGCACGCGCAGGAGCTTCGGTTGCAATTCGAGCGGGAGCTCGCCGATTTCGTCGAGAAAGAGCGTTCCCCCGTTCGCGAGCTCGAACCGCCCCGTGCGCTGCTGCTGCGCCCCCGTGAAGGCGCCTTTCTCGTGTCCGAACAGCTCGCTCTCCACGAGCGCGGGCGAGAGGGCGGCGCAATTGACTTTGACCAGCGGACCCGCGCTGCGAGGGCTGATCTCGTGGAGCGCCCGGGCGACGAGCTCCTTGCCCGTGCCCGTCTCGCCTTGGATGAGCACCGTCGTCGACGTCGGCCCAACCTGCCGCACCTGGAGGAGGACGGGCCCCAGGCCGTCGCACCGCGACAGAAGCGCCAACGCGTCGTTGTCCCCGCCGGCCACCTCGCGCCGCAGGTAGGCGTTCTCTGCGCGCAGGCGCTCTTCGAGCGCCGTGACCTCGGCGAAGAGGCGCGCGTTCTTGATGGCGATCGCGGCCTGGTGCACGAAGAGCTCCATCGGAGCCTTGCGCTCGTCGGTCATCACCTCGCGCGAAAAGATCGCGAGCACCCCGAGGAGGGCGCCGCGAAACGTGAGCGGCCAGCCCGCGAACGACACGAGGCCGTTCTCCTCGGCCCACGCGGGGTCGGCGATGCGCGGATCGTTCGCGAGGTCGTTCGTCACGACGGGCGCCCCGCGCTCCGCGATCTGTCCGATCTTGCGGGCACCGATCGGAACCGCCGCGTAGGCGCCGTTCAGCCGGCTCGAGAGGCCGGCGCTGGCGCGAAGGCGCAGGGTGTCTTCGCCGGGCTCGAGGAGCCACACTCGCGCGAGGGCGACGGCGAAGTCGCGAACGAGTCCATCGGCGATGCTCGCGAGGACCGAGCCGAGCTCGAGCTGGCTCGTCATGTCGAGCACGATGTGGTCGAGCGAGCCTTCGTAGGGCGAATCCGATCGCATCTGGTTCCCGGTGAAGTACCACGCCCGGCGCGTCCCACGACCTGCCGTGGGTGGGTCCCACGAAGCGCCGTGGGGTCCTCGTCGGGCCCTCACCGATCCGTGCGATTTGCGCGGGTTCCCGTACGCTGCGTACGCGGCACCGGCCTTGCGATGCTTTCGAGCGAAACGGAGCGAACTCCCATGGCAACCGAATCGAATCTTTCCTCGATGGACTCCTCGGAATCCACGGACTGGCCGACCTGCAAGTGCGGCACCGATCGAACGATGCGCGCCGCGACGCCCGAGCGCGAGTATTCCTTGTGGGGGACGATGTACGCCCTTTGGGGAGGTACGGCGATCCCCACCCGCGTCAACTTCCGCTGTGTGCATTGCGGAGTCGTCTTCGACGGGGACTCCGAGCGCTCGACGCGGCTGGCGTTCGTCCTCTGAAGCGCCAGCGGGCTCGAGCGCCCATTTTCCTACGGACCGCTTCTTCCGGGCGACCAGCCGTCTAGGGGCGACCGCGACGCGTCACCATGTTGGCCGCGCGAGATTTACCCCCAACGGGTAACCTCAACGGGATTACCCCAACGGAAGGACGAGACCGAATGAGATGGATCGACCCCAGCCGCTTCGTCGTACCGCTTATTGTCGGCAGCGCCGTCATGATCGGATGCGGTGCAAGCTCTTCGAGCACGCCTCCGCCGGCGACTCCCGAGCCCGCGGCATCGGCCGCACCCGCGACGCCGCAGCCTGCGGTCGCCGCCACGCAAGCGCCCTTGCCCACCGCGGCGCCGACGCCCGCGCCGGCAGCCGAGGCGCCGGCTCCGGACCCGCAAGAGGACGAAGAGACGGCGAGCGAGATCGTCGAGCATCACCGGCACCACCATCGCGGCGGCATCGTGGCGTTCATCGCTATGAGCCTCGACACGATCGGCGCCAACGACGATCAGCGCGCCGCGATCGAGAAGATCCAAACGGCGCTCCGCGTGAAGCTCGAGCCCGCGCGCGTCGCCGACCAGAAGCTCGCGACGGTGCTCGCGGACGGGATCGCCGCGGGCTCGATCGACAAGGCCAAGGTCGACGCGGCGATTGCGAAGCTCGCCGAGACGTCGAAGGGCGTGCACGCCGCCATCGCCGATTCGTTGAACGAGCTGCATGGCGTTCTCGACGACGCGGAGCGGGCGGCGCTCGTCGACAAGGTCGAAGCGCACTGGCAGGTCTGGAAGGACGCGAACGAAGAGGGTGCCAAGGCGGGCGAGCCGCGCGAGCACGGGCGTATCGAAGCGCTCGCGCGCGCGCTGGCGCTGACGCCCGATCAGGTCGACAAGGTGCGCGACGCGATCCGCAAGGCCCCGGCGGCGCACAAGTTCGACGAGGACAAAGTCGCGGCCCACTTGGCCGCGTTCGGAACGGCGTTCGAGGCGGCCAACTTCGACGCGAAGAAGCTTTCGGGAGGCGATGCGATCAACGCGAACCTCACGAGTTGGGGCGCGACGTCGATGGCTCATTTCTACGAGGCGATCCTCCCGGTGCTGACGCCGGACCAGCGCACGAAGCTCGCGGAACGGGTCCGCGAGCATGGCAATCACGATGACGCGGCGAGCACCGCAGGTTGAGGAGACGGCAATGACATTCGAACCACTTCGCACGATGGTGAAGGCGGCGACGGCCGCAGGCGCGCTCGCTTTCGCCTGCGCATTTTCGACCGACGCGCATGCGCAGCCGCTCCCCCCCGAACCGCCTGCCGTGTACATCACGACGGCGTCGCCCTCTTACTACGAGGGCCACGCGGTCTACTACTACAACAGCCGCTGGGGCTGGCGTGATCCGCACGGGTGGCACTGGTACGAGCATGAGCCGGCGGTGCTTCACGAGCACCGCGTGCACGCCCCGCCCGCGCGCTACCATTACGAGCACCGCCGGTAGAGCGGGAATCTACCGAGCGCTCCCCACTTCGCTCGTGCCCGGAACGATCACCGTATCGGGCGAGTCCCAGCTGTCGCCGAGGAAGGTGCGCCACTGCACGGCGTACCTTCCTCGCAGCATCGAAGTGAGCGCGAGGCGCTCCCCGGGAGCCACCCACGCGACGGGCACCCCGTCCACCCATGCGACGCGGAGCTCGTCGCTCGAGTTGATCAAGAGAAGGCCGGCGTCCGGCGCGGGCGCGCGGGCATCGCGCGCCGCGGCAGGCGGCGCATCGATCGGGGCCGTGCGGAACGCCTGCAAGTCGGACCTCGGAATCAGCGTCTCGGACGCTTGGTCGGCGGGAGGCGCGTCGGCGAGGTCGTAGCCAGCCGGAGGCGCCGCCATGTCCTGCGCCGTGAGGTCCACCTCGCGCGCGATCGACGTGACGTCGAGCACGAGGGTGCCGCGCGTTGCCCAGCGAAGCTCGGCATGGAGCGGTACGTCGTCCGACCCGCAAGGCGAAGCCGCGGGAGACGCATTCATCAGATCGAGCAGCAGGCGGCAGAGGAGCGCCCCGCCGTCGCCCGCTTCGCGGATCGAGGCCAGTTCGAGCGAGGCCTTCGCCGCGCGCGTCGCGACTTCGACGTGGCGCGTGTGGAAGTTGAGCCTCCGTCCGTCTCCGCCGGGATGCACGTCGGCAGCCCCCACCGGGGCCACGTCGAGGCGCCGCTCGCCGAGGAGCGCGCGCAACGTACCCGGCTGCACGACGCGGTACGTCTTTTCCCCGGGCCAGAAGAGCAGGTGCCCGTAGCGATCCGCGCGCGCGCGTAGCTCCGTGCCGGGCGGCACGACGAACCCCGAGGCGAGGACGAAGCGTGCGCGCGACGGCGTGAAGTCCACCGTCATGCGCGTTTCGGTGCGCCGCTTGGCCGCTTCGATCGCCGCGGCGTTCACTTCGGAGGCGCGAGGGGCTGCCGGGCCCTCGCCGGCCCGGAGGACGACCTGGAGCGAATAACCCGCGAGTCCGCGCGCCTCCCGCGCGGTCTCCTTGGCGCCGACGCCCGGTTCCTTGCTGACCAGTTCTTTGCCGGCGGCCTCTCGCGCGAGCGGCGGCTCGTGGATCACGTCCACGGGGACGGCCCGGTCGATCGGCATCGAAACGGGTGCCGCGCGGGCTCCTTCGGGCGGCGGCGCACCCTCCGAAGCTGCCGGAGACGCACCGGCGAGCGCCGGCGGCGACAGAGGAGACACGAGCGGCGCCGGCTCGGCCTTCGCCTGGGGGCTCGTGGCGGCGTCCGGAGATTCGGCCGAGCCTGGAGAACCGCGGCACGACGCGAGCGAGAAGACGGCCAACGCCAACGCCGTGCTCGAAGCCAACGAAAACGACGCGCCGGCGAGGACGCGTGCGAGAAGAGCCCATGCAGGAGCGCGAACCATACTGCGGGTATGCTACGTAATTCGGCCGACGCATGCCGCAGCGGGACCACTACGAGGTCCTCGGAGTCCGACGCGACGCCCCTCCCGAGGACATAAAGAGCTCGTTCAAGAAGCTCGCGGGCCAGTACCACCCGGACCGCAACCAGGGCGATCCGACGGCGCACGATCGGTTCAAGGAGATCAACCTCGCGTACCAGGTGCTGTCGGACCAGAACCGGCGCAGCATGTACGACCGCTTCGGGCATCGCGCTGAAGAGCCGGGGTCTCCGTTCGCTTCGGGCGGCCCCTTCGCGGGGGGCTACGTCGACATCAGCGACATCGCGATCGACGGCATCCTCGGCGATCTGCTCGGCGTCTTCGGCGTCGGCCGTGGGGACAAGGGAGAGCTGAAGCGCGAGATCGAAGTGTCGTTCGAAGAAGCCGCGTTCGGCTGTGAGAAAGCGCTGCGCTACGAGCGCGTCGTCATGTGCGGCGAATGCGCCGGGTCGGGAGCGGCGGTGGGGACGCAGCCGGAGACGTGCAGCGCCTGCACCGGACGCGGGCGGATCCGCTTTCAGCAGGGGATTTTTCCCATCGCGGTCGAACGCACGTGCACGAAATGCAAGGGGAGCGGGCGGCTCGCCGTGAAGTCGTGCCTGCACTGCCGCGGCAGCGGGCTCATGACCGCGCCGGATACGCTAACCCTGACGATCCCGGCGGGCGTCGAGGACGGCGCGACGAAGCTCGTGCCGGGCGCGGGAAACAAGCCACGACCGGACCGCGCGCCCGGAGACCTCGAGGTCACGATCCGCGTTCGCAAGCACGTTTTCTTTCGCCGCGACGGCGACGACGTCGTGTGCGGCGTGCCGATCACGTTCACGCACGCAGCGCTCGGCGGCGAGGTCGAGGTGCCGACGCTCGACGGAAAAGGGCGCCTCCGCATCCCGGCCGGGACGCAGCCGGGAGCGGTGCTGCGCATCAAGGGCAAAGGCTTGCCTTCCCGCGCGGGGCTCTCGCGCGGCGATCAGAGGGTCGAAGTCACGATCGAAGTGCCGACCCAGCTCACCGAGCGGCAGCGCCTCCTGATCGAACAGCTCGCCCAAGAACTGGGTGAAGAGGTGCAACCGCAGCACAAGTCTTTCATCGAGAAGCTGAAAGACCTCTTCGGTTGAAGCGGGAACAGGACGCCGGTGTGACAATCGCCGGTGTGACAATCGAAGCGCGCGGGCCTAGATAAAGGCCATGCCGCAGAACGCCGAGCCCTCGCCGAACGTCGGAGCCATTCTGGCGCAAGTCGCGTTCGTCCTCGTGGCGGCGCTCTTCGTGTACGGATTCGTCGGCGTCACCAAAGAAGGCGAGACGCGCCGCGTGTGCAGCGCGCCGTGCTTTCTGCACCCCGATTATATGGGCGCGGACCGGCGCGCGCCCGACTTTTCGCTGAAGGACCTGACGGGCAAGACCGTCACGCTCGACAGTCTGAAGGGCAAAGTCGTCGTCTTGAATTTCTGGACGAAGACGTGCGGTCCTTGCCTCGAGGAGATGCCCGAGCTCGCGGAGCTCACGAAGGTCGTGCGCGATCGTCCCGACGTGGTCGTGCTGGCGGTCTCGGTGGACGAAGGGCCGGACGACGTGAACCCCACGCTGCAGACGGTTCTGCGCGAACCGCCGCCGTTCGACGTGCTCTTCGATCCGGATGCCGCGATCGTGTCCGGCAAGTACGGGACACGCCTCTTCCCCGAGACCTGGTTCATCGACAAGCGGGGCGTGATTCGTGCGCGCTTCGACGGCGCGCGCCAGTGGACGGACGCGCTCATCGTCGACTACATCGACGCGCTGCGCCGCGGGGACTACTGCTCGGTCACCATCGACGACCGCAAGCTCTCCGGCAACGCCGCGCGCATCTGCGACGAGATGACGGGCACGGGCGACACGGGCAGCTGAGGGGCGGGCAACGCGGGACCCGAGCTTCGCTCGCGGGCGAGCGCGCGCGCGCGCTCGAGGGCATCGCGCGTCGGGTACGGCTGCGGCGCATCGCGCGTGGCTCGCATGTACGCCGCGAGGTCGACGATGTCCCAGCCGATACGGTCGGGATGCTCCGGATCCCAGCGGTTCGCTTCGAGCGATCGCAGCAAGATCGCCACGGCTCTCACGGACGCCGCGTGCATGTCGTGCAGAAGGACGATCCCTCCGCGCTTGTACTGGAGCTGCTCTTCGACCGAGCGAGCGATTTCGTCCGGGTCGGTTCGTTTGATGTCCTGCACGTCGATGTTCCAGAGAACCAGCTCCTGCCGTCGATCGCGCAGGGCGCCTTCGAGCCACGCGTCGAGCGCGCCGAACGGCGGCCGAAAGAGCCACGGCCGCACGCCCGTCGCGCGCTCGATCGCGTCGGCGCTGTCGTCGATCTCGGAGAGCGCGCCGGTGTGGTCGAGGCTCGTGAGCCGCCGGTGATCGAACGTGTGGTTTCCCACGTCGTGGCCCGCCTCGGCGATGCGCCGGGCCCAGGCACGGCTCTCGTCGGCGCGGCGATCGGTGCCCGCCAGATACTCGCCGATGAAGAAGAAGGCCGCGCGGACCTTGTGTTCGGCCAGAATGCGCAAGAGCCACGGCGCCGTCTCGGGGAACGGCCCGTCGTCGAAAGTGAAGGTCACGAGGCGCCGGCCGTCGCGTGGGCCATGCGCCGGGCCTTCGCTCAGGAGCCAGGCGCGGTCCACGCGGTCGTCCGGATTGAGCTCCGGGAAGCCCGCCCGAAGGTCTGGAAGCTCGCCGGAGTCGAGCGGCGACGCCGCGGGCTCGAGCGGGGGAACAGCGGTCGTGCGCGATAGCGCGGCGCGCGGCGGGGATGCCGGCGGTCGATGCAGGGCAAGCCAGCTGCCCGCCACCATGGCGACGACGGGAATCGTCGTTCGGAGCGCGGGCATCGGGAGGCGTGGATGGTAGGGAAAGCACCCGAGGGCGGGCCAAGTTCACCGCCTTCGAAACGCGTGGGTGACGCGGGCGATGCGGGGCGTCTCGTGGCAGCGGAAAACGAAGCGACCGGGACTTCGTTTTCCCCACAGTGAGCGCCGCGGCATGACAGCCTGCGGTACGATGCCGCTCGCTTCAGGAGGCGATGATGCGTCCTACTTCTTATGGAACTTACAAATTCCGAATCGCGCTCGCGATTTCACTGAGCCTGGTGGGCGCGGCCGTCGCGGGATGCGCCGCGGATGCGGGGGACTTGGACAAGGCGGGTGGATCGGGAGGGAACGTGACGGGGTCCAGCTCGGGCTCCGCATCGGCAACCTTTTCCGGCACGGGCACAACGGGAACGAGCTCGGGGTACGGCGCGAGCAGCGGAGCGTCGAGCGGAGCGAGCGGGACGAGCACAGGGTTCGGCTCGGGCACGAGCGGGAGCTCCAGCACGACGGGAACGGGGACGATGGGGATCACCGCGACGGCGGGCACGAGCGGCGCCACTGGAACGTCGACCCTCTCCGGAACGACGGGCACGAGCACCGGCGGTGCGGGGACGAGCGGATCGGTGACCGGCGCGTCATCGGCAGGAGCCGACAGCGGGCCGCCGATCGTCCTGACGCCGTCGTCGCTGGAAGTGTTGTTCGCGGTCATGTCCGGGAACGCGCAAAGCCATGCTGAGTTCGAGCTGGACGTCGTCAACCACGCGTCGACGGCCATGCCGCTTGCCGACGTCACTCTTCGGTATTGGTTCACAGCGGACGGCAACGACCTCTCGACGATCTTTTTTCAGACGTACTATTCGGCCAACACTTCGACGAATGCGACGATCAACGCGGACGTCGACGGCACCTTCGCGCCGGCACCATCGGCGAACGTCACTTCGAATTCCGACGCGTACATGGAGATTTCGTTTTCGTCGGGGGCAGGGAGCTTGCCGACGAACGGCAAGGCCACCATCCAATGCTCGTGGAATGGACCCGGCGCAAACGTCTATATGGATATGTTCGACGAAGCGAACGACTACTCGTTCGACGCAAACGACACCGCGTCTCCCGTGCAATCGATCTACGTGACGGCATACGTCCATGGTTCACTCGTCTGGGGAATCGAACCGGGCATTCCGCCGGTCGTCGACGCGTCGACGGGCGACGCGGCGGAGGGGGACGGCGAAAGCGCGGTCGCCGACGGCGGAGTCGACGCCACGCTGGAAGACAGCGGCGGATCGGAGGCGCCCGACGCGACGGCGGTCTCGGTCGACGCTTCCACCGACGGCGGGAACTCCGTGACGCCGGCGGACGCGGGCGCGCCACCGGTCGACGCGGCCGCCGAGTAATTCAGGGAAATACGCCTGAAATCCCAGCCCGCGCCGGCCACGCCAAACGCCACCACGGATCGCACGCCCAGCCCGCCGCAAAGGCGTCGCGCACGACGATTTCCGCCTGTTTGCCTCGCGGCGAGAAGCCCCACGGCGCTTCCTGCGAGGCGTCGTCCGGGTCGGCGTAAATACGCCAGACGAAGAACCCCGCGAAATCCGGTTCTTCCAGCATCGGCGCGAGCAGTGCTCGATACGCCTGGGCTTGCGCAGCCTCGTCGACGTGGATGTCTTTCATCGCGTCGGGCCATTCCCAAGGACGCACCGCCGGGTCCGGACGCGTCGTGTAGCCCGTTTCGGTGAAAACGACGGGTTTATGCCAAGTTTCGGCGAGCGCGTGCACGCGCTTCCGGATCTGGCGCGCGCCTTCCACGAGCTCGGCAAACGAGGCGTTCGGCTTTTCCGCGAGCGGATAAAACGCATTGATCCCGATGACGTCGATACCGCCGAGAATGATCGCGTCGCCGACGTCGTCCCAATTCGACGAGTACGTGAGAACGCCGTGGTAGACCGCACGGACGTCACGCACGATCGCCGCGAAGCTCCGCGCGCGCGGCGTCGTCACCCACGAGCGGAGCTCGACGCCGACGGAGAGCATGTCCGCGTGCGTCCTCTCCGCGACGGTCGCCCAGGTCAGGAGAAAGCGGCGGTAGCTTGCGGCCCAGCGCGCCCACGCCTCGTCGCTCGACGGGTCGATCTCGCCGCGCCACCGGCCCGTCTCGACCCAGAGATGCGGCACGATCATCACGCGCAGGCCCTTCGCGTGCGCCATCTCGACCGCACGCGCGAGATCCGCCCGGTTGCGCTCGAACGGTGCTTCGAAGGTCAGGTCGACGCCGGTACCCAGGAGGTCGGCGACGCGGCCGAACGGCGTGAGCGCCACCCAGTTGCCCCCCATTGCGAGCACTTCGTCGAGCGACCGCTCGTAGGGCTCGGACGCGTAGCCCTTGCCCGGGTGGTATCCGTTCTCGATCGGGCCGATGCTCATGCCCCGGATGCCTCCGAGCTCCGCGCGTTTCCACGCGTCGGCCCCGGGTGCGCTGAGGGCGAGCTGCGCGGCCACCGCGAACGCGACGCCCGCGGCGCCGCTCAAGCCACGGCCTCCAGCAGGGCGTCGGTCACGGCGTCGAGGTGGTCGACGACGGCGTCCGCTCCGGCGCTCTCGAGCTCCTTCTTGCCGCAGCTGTGCGTGACCGCGACGCACCGAAGGCCGGCTCGCTTCGCGGCGAGCACGCCGCCCGCCGAGTCCTCCACCACGACGGCGCCCTCACGATGGCCGCTTTCGCGCAAGCGCTCGAGCGCGAGGAGATACGGCGCCGGATCGGGCTTCGACGCGGGCGTCTGCTCGGCGCTCACGATGAACGCGAGGGCCTCCGCCGCGCCGAGCGCACCAAGCGCGTAGCGGATCTCGGGCTCGAGCGCGCCGGAGACGATCGCGACGGGCCCGCGCGCGACGCGGCGCGCGATGAGCTCGCGCGCGCCCGGAAACAGGCGAAACGACGTCTCGAAGCGCGTCATGAAGCGCGGCGCCTTCGCCGCGACCATCGCGCGCACCTCCTCCTCGCGCAGCGTGCGGCCGCCGCGCGAGAGCACCGCGCGAAAGACGCCCGCGTCGTCCAGGCTCAGGTAGCGCTCGACGTAGTCTCTGGAGTCGATCGTGATACCGCTCGGCGCGAGCACGTCGTTGAACGCGGCGAGATGAACCGGTTCGCTGTCGACGAGAACGCCGTCGAAATCGAGGAGCGTCGCGATCACGATGGCGACGTTCTACTTGTCCGCACGCGCGAGGTACAGAGCGACGATGACCGTGCGACCGAAACGCGCGTCGACCGGCTGCGTCCAGGGCACGTAACCCGAGAGACGAACGTCGACCGTGTGCGGACCGTTCGCGATTTCGAGCGAGAGCGGCGTCATTCGCGCCGTGCGCTGTCCGTCGAGGGTCACCTGCGCGCCCGGGGGCGTCGTCGTGATCGTGAGGATCGATGGCCGGGCCGCGAGGAGCTTCTTCTCACGCTCCGCCTCCGCGCGATCGGCCGGCGTCAGATCGGGCGCGGCCACGTACTCGTCGAGGACCTGCGCGGCTCGTTCCGCGTCGTCCACGCGCTCCTCGCTGCGAGCGATGTTCCACAGCTCACTCGGCGGGCCGCCGAGATCGCGCGCCGCACGGAAGTCGCGAATCGCGTCTTCGTAGCGCGCTTCGCGGAAGGCGCGCACGCCCTGCTGATCGAGCTCACGGGCTGCGTCGAGATTCGGCCCGCGTGGCTCGGCCGCGTGCAGCGGGTCTTCCACGCGCGGATGGCTCGGCCCGACGGCGCCTCCGCAAGCCGACGCCAGCGCGACCCCCGCGAACACGGAGAAGGGAGAAACAGCTCGAGGAGCGCCCCGACGACACGCTCGGGATCCTTCCAAAGCCTCCTTTCCTCCTTTCCTCCGTGTTTCACTTTCTCCTCTCGACCGCTACGACGCAACGAGCACGATGCGCGTGACCTCGGGGGGCACGCCGATGCGCGCAGGCGGCCCG
>DATHQY010000128.1:0-2688 GCA_035482215.1 Polyangiaceae bacterium
CCTGGGGATCAGCCGAAATATCGTGCGTGCTCGGCTCTTGCAGCACGGACTACTGGCGGCGAACCCTCGCCCGGCGCCTCGGCCCGCTGAAGAGGTTGCGCCGGCCAGCCGCCCCGTGCTGCGGGTGCGCGTCGGCCATCAGGCCTTCGGCATCCTCTCGCTTCTCAAGGCCACACGGGCCTTCGAAGATGTGCTCGGGGGCCGCGGCGTCGAAGTCGAGTGGATCGAATGCGCGACGGGAATGCAGCTCGTCGATGCGCTCTCCGCCGGTGCGCTGGATCTCGGAGTTGTGGGCGAAGCGGCGCCGATCTTTTCGCAGGCGGCGCGCGCGCCCGTCGTCTACGTAGGGATGGAGCCCCCCGCGCCCGAAGGGGAAGCCATCGTGGTCTTGGACGCGTCCCCGCTGCGCAATCTCGTCGATCTGCGTGGCAAGACCCTCGCGGTGACACGCGGCGCGAACGTGGTCTACTTCGCCGCGCGAGCTCTCGAAGAGGTCGGACTCGGGCTCACTGACGTGCACGTGCGGCCGTTTCCTCCCCTCGCGGCAAGGTCCGCTTTTGCGTGCGGCGAGGTCGACGCTTGGGCCGCCTGGGACCCGTTCCTTGCTTCTGTGCAAGAAATGCTTCCGACGCGGGTTCTGCGCGACGCTCGGGGTCTCGCAGACAACCGCGCCTTCTACGTTGCTCGTCGCGCATTCGCCGAAGCCCACCCGGAGCTGGTCGAAACGTTCGTCGGGCAATCGGGAGCCGTCGGGCGTTGGGCAAACGAGAGCCGCCGGACGGCCGCGCACTTTCTCGCTCCCCAATTGAGCTTGCCGGAAACCGCGGTCGAAGCCGCCCTCTCCCGAACCACGTTCGATACGCGCCCTCTCGACTCCGAGGCGATGGGGTCGCAGCAGCGAATCGCTGACGCGCTGCTTCGCTTGGGTCTCATTACGCGACCGGTCGACGTGTGGGAGGCGGCTTGGCCCGCCCCTTTGGTCAGACGCCGTTCGGCGTGACGGAGCGTTGTGGCGAGTATCTCTGCGCGAGCATCTCCCCGAAGGGACCGGTGACATTGAGTTCGAGAGGGCGGTCGGCGCGCGCGATGGGCAGGAGAGGAAAGAGCAGCTCCGCCGTACGGTAGGCTTCTTCGAGGTGCGGATATCCCGAGAGTATGAATGTGTCGATTCCGAGATCGGCGTACGCGAGCATCCGACGAGCCACCGTTTCCGGGTCGCCGACGAGCGCCGTTCCGGCGCCCCCACGAACCAGGCCGACGCCCGCCCACAGGTTCGGGCTCACCTCGAGGCGGTCGCGGCGGCCGCCGTGCAGGGCGCTCATGCGACGCTGTCCCTCGGATTCGAACTGCGCAAAGGCATCCTGCGCCGCGGCGATCGCAGTGTCGTCGAGATGGCGAATCAAGTCGTTCGCCGCGTCCCACGCGGCGCGCTCCGTCTCACGCACGATCACGTGCACGCGGAGGCCGAAGCGAACCGTGCGCCCGTGCTCGGTCGCGCGACGTCGCACGTCGGCGATCTTGGCGGCCACAGCGTCCGGGGGTTCTCCCCAAGTGAGGTACACGTCGAGCTCGCGAGCGGCCACGTCGTGCGCCGATTCGGAAGAGCCTCCGATGTAAAGGGGCGGATGCGGTCTTTGGACCGGCGGATAGAGCAGCTTGGCGCCGCGCACCCGTACGTGCCTTCCTTCCTGATCGACGGAATTGCCGCCGAGGACACGCTTGTAAACCCTCAGAAATTCGGACGTCGCCACATAGCGCTCGTCGTGCCGCAAAAATACGCCGTCTCCTTCGGACTCGGCCGGGTCCCCCCCGGTGACGACGTTGATGAGTACGCGACCGCTCGATAGGCGGTCGAGCGTCGCGGTCATCCTCGCCGCGAGCGTCGGCGAAACGATGCCGGGACGGATGGCGACCAAAAATCGCAATCGCTCCGTCAGCGGCACCATCGCCGACGCGACGACCCATGCGTCTTCGCACGAGCGCCCCGTAGGCAAGAGAACCCCGTGAAAGCCGAGAGAATCGGCGGCCTGTGCGATCTGGCGCAGGTACGGCAGATCGACGCCGCGTCCTCCCCGCGTCGTACCGAGATGGCGACCGTCGCCGTGCGTGGGAAGAAACCAGAGGATGTCCATGCGGAGTGGCCTGACCGCAAGTTGCGGGCCGACGTAGAGCGATAGAACCGCCCCCGCGTCGCGCGGTCACTGCTGCTGGAGCAGCAGTCGACCGGCAACGAGTGCGCGTGTCGCAGCACGTACCCGGGCGCCCGGGTTTCCTATACCGCCCAGGCGCGATGGCGCGGGCCGTGCAGACTCCGCGGCTCGAATGACTGCCCCCGCATCCGCTTGGAACAAAGGCGACGTCGTGCGCGACCCGATCGCCACCGCCGAGGCGCTGGCCAGCGACTTCGCCGCGACCGCCGTCCAGCGGGATCGTGCCGGCGGGACACCCAAACACGAGAGGGATCTCTTGCGGGCGAGTGGGTTGCTCACGCTCATCATCCCCGCCGAGCTCGGCGGGGGGGGCGCGTCTTGGGCGACGGCGCTGCGGACGGTTCGTGCCATCGCGCGCGCGGACGGATCTTTGGCTCACGTCTTCGGCTTCCAGCATCTCTTGCTTGCGACCGTCCGCCTCTTCGGCACGGGGGCGCAATTCGAGTCGCTCGCGCGTGCGACCGTGGAGGGCCGATGG
>DATHQY010000129.1:0-9127 GCA_035482215.1 Polyangiaceae bacterium
CCGCCGCAGGCCTCGAAGGCCGCGGCGAGAAGGACGGGGCGCATCCGTTTGCCTCCACGAAGGACGAGCTGGCGCATGGCGTCGGCCACGGCGTGGACGTCCGTCCCGCGCCGCTCCGCCTCCGCGACGCGACGGTCGAGCCACGGCGCGAGTGCGCAATCGACGAGGTCGCGAATCTCGGCCGCGAAGGAGCGAAAGTCGATCGATCGCCCGGAGCTCGAACGCGACGCAGCCTGGCCCTCGAACGATGTGCGGATTCGCGTCATCCGGTGCGCGCGAGCGTAGGGGTGTCCGACGGTGTCGTCAACCGAAGAGGCCCCCAATTGTCGGGTATGTACGCGTACTTTCAGTTTTCTTTGAAGACGACGTCGCTCCCCTACGGGCGCCCGGTCCAGGCGCCTCGCCCGGCCGCTTTCGCCGAGCACGACCTCCAGCCGGCCCCACGGCGATTCCTCTCCGTCACGGGCGGTCTCCCTCGTGCTGAGCATTCCATGACCCCCTTTGCGCTCTCTTCCATACGCACGTTCTGGATCTGTACTTTCCAACTTCTTTTCACGCCCCCGTTTTCCTCGTCGCTTTTCGGTCCGTTACGGTAAGGGCCGCTATGACGACGATTGGGCAACGAAAAGCGGACCACCTCACGCTTTGCGCGGAAGGGGATGTAGGCTTTCGTGACGTCTCCACGTTGCTCGAGTGTGTGCGCCTCGTCCACGACGCGCTCCCCGACCTGCGCTACGACGAGCTCGATCTCTCGGTGACGCTCCTCGGCAAGCGGCTCCGCGCCCCAATCGTCATCGCCGCGATGACCGGCGGCACGGACGAAGCCGGCCGCATCAACCGGGAGCTCGCGAGCATCGCCGAGGAGCGGGGCTACGCCTTTGGACTCGGCAGCCAGCGCGCGATGCACGTTCGCCCCGAGTCGGCGTCGACGTACGGAATTCGCGAAGTCGCCCCGACGACGCTCGTCCTCGGGAACGTGGGCGTGGTGCAGGCGCGATCGATGACGTCCGATGAAGTGCGCTCGCTGGTGGCGCGCGTCGGAGCCGATGCACTCTGCATCCATCTGAATCCGTCGATGGAGCTCGTGCAGCCGGGAGGCGACCGCGATTTTTCGCACGGGCTCGAGACGATTCAGCGGCTCTCGGACGACCTCCAGAGGGCGGGCATCCCCGTCGTCGTCAAAGAGACCGGATGCGGCATCTCCGCCCAGGTAGGCGAACGCCTCCGCGAACACGGAGTTCGCCACGTCGACGTATCGGGTGCGGGCGGCACGTCCTGGGTCGGCGTGGAGACCAAGCGCGCCGGAGCCGCGGGAGACGTGCGCGCGCAGGCGCTCGGCGAGGCCTTCTGGGACTGGGGGATTCCGACGGCGGCCTCCGTGGCGCTGCTTGCGCCTCTCGGCTTCGAGAGCCTCATCGCGACGGGAGGCGTCGCCACGGGGCTCGACGTCGCGCGCGCCCTCGCGCTGGGAGCGGACGCCGCCGGATTGGCGCGGCCGGTGTTGCGCGCGCTCACGGCCGGCGGCCGTGCGGGGGCGGCTGCGTTCCTGGAGGGCGTCGAAACGGAGCTCCGTGCCGCCATGCTCCTTACAGGAAGTCGCCACGTACGCGATGTGAGAAATGCCCCGCGCGTCGTCTCCGCTGAGCTCCGCGAGTGGATCGAGCAGGCGTCCGAGACTCCGCGGAAAAAGTGATATTCTGAAGGCTATGATGGAGAAGAAGGGCCGCGGGCCACGGCGAAGCGATCGCCCGGCTGCGAGCGTCGCCGGCGATCTCAAGGAGAAGCGCGATGCGTTCCTCCACACGTTCTTCAAACGCGGCGCCGAACTGACCGAAGAGCTCGTGGGTGACAACGCCCGTCTTCGCGAGCAGCTGCAGACGCTCGAGGAAGAGAACGCCGCGCTCAAGACGCAGCTCGCGAGCGACAAGGCGATTCGCGATCTGCTGAAGAAGATCGACGAGCTCGAACGCGAAAAAACGCGGCTCTTGTCGGCAGTCCGCGAACACGCCGTCGTCACGAATCGGGTCACCGAAATCGAATCGGAGCTCGAGAGCTTCGCCAATCTCTATGTCGCGAGCTTCCAGCTCCATTCGTCGCTACGCGTTCGCACCGTGATCCGCCACATTCGGGAGCTCCTGGTGCAGCTCGTGGGCGTCAGGTCGCTCGGCATTTACTTCGTGGATGAACGCTCGCATCACCTCGTGCCGATCGCCGCCGACGGGGTGGACGTGGCGACGCTCCCGCGCATTGCGCTTTCGGACGGCGCGGCGGCGGGCGCCGTGGAAGCGTTGGTCGAGCGCACGTACCTCACGGGCGTTCTCCACGTCTCCGAGGGGGACATGCCGCACCCTCCCGCGGCATGCATCCCGCTGACCCTCGAGGATCGGACGGTCGGCGCCATTGTCGTATACGCTCTCCTCGAACACAAGAAGCGCTTCGTGACGGTCGATCGCGAGCTCTTCAAGCTGCTCGGCGCGCACGCCGGGGGCGCTCTCGTCTCGGCGCACCTCTGGGGTCGCGAAGGCGGCGAGCTCCCCAAGGCGGAAGAACTCCGCGACGCGAGCGCGTAGTATAACGTTGGAACGCCTTAGCGGGGACCGCCTCCACGATGACTGCCCAATATTCGTGCCTCGTCGTCGAAGATTCGCCCATGATGCGACAGCTTCTGGTCCTGGCGCTCTCGCGTCTCAAGAGCTTGCAGGTGACCGAGGCGGACGACGGCGTCGACGGGCTGCGAAAGCTCGCCACCGGCAAGTTCGACATCATCCTGACGGACATCAACATGCCGATCATGGACGGGCTCAAGCTCGTCAAACGTGTCCGGAGCGACCCGACGCACAAGGGCGTGCCGATCATCGTCATCACGACCGAAGGATCGAACGAGGACCGGCAGCGCGCGCTCTCGCTCGGCGCGAACGCGTACATCACCAAGCCCATTCAGGCCCCGCAGGTCATCGCCAAAGTGCGCGAGCTCCTGAAGATCGAGCCGTGAGCGGGGCGCCCGGGGTACGCACCAAGATCTGCGGCGTGACGTCCGTCGAGCAGGCGCTCGCATGCGTCGCCCTCGGGGCCGACGCGATCGGCGTCAATCTCATTGCCGCGAGCCCTCGCCATACGAGCGCCGAGACGGCGAAGGCGATCGCCCTTGCCGTCGGTACGCGGGCGCTCGTCGTGGCCGTCGTCGCGGACATGACGGTCGACGCGATGCGCGCGACGCAGCAAAGCACGGGCGTCGGCTGCCTCCAGCTCCATGGAGACGAGCCGCCCGAGGCCGTCGCGGCGCTGCTGCCGCATGCGTACAAGGCCGTGCGCATCGCGACCGAAGCCGACGTGGCGAGCGCCGATGCGATGCCGGGGGACTACGTGCTCGTCGACGCGAAAGTCGAGGGCCTCCTCGGCGGCACGGGACAGCGTGTGGATCCCGCGCTCGTCACGGGCCTCGCGAAGCGCCGGCGGGTGGTACTCGCGGGCGGGCTCACGCCGGAGAACGTCGCGCAGGCGGTCGCCGTGGTCGGCCCTTATTGCGTCGATGTGGCGAGCGGCGTCGAGCGGTCGCCCGGGGTGAAGGACTTGGCCCGCGTGGAGGCCTTCCTTGCCGCGGTGCGTGGCGCGCGCGGCGTCACCGCCACTTGAGGGCGACTTCCTCGACGATCCTGGCGGCGTCCGTCGCTCCGCCCGTCCGTTCGAGCAGCACGTCCGCCGGCGTCTTCGCTTGCCCGACCAGGGTTCGTAGACGCGCGAGATGCACGCGCTCGTCCTTGCCGCACCCCGGATCCCGGATGGCGCGGCGCTCGAGCCCGCCCTCCGCGATCGACACGACGCGCTCCGCGACTTCCGCGAGCGGCTTGCCGCGAAAAACGGTACGGAGGCCCTCCCGCCAGACGTGCGTGCGAAGGGCCGCCACTTCGTCGTATTCCCAGCCCGCCGTGAGTTCCTCCGCTTGCTGGAGCGCGCGATCGTCGTAGAAAAGCGCCGTCCACACGGCCGGCAGCGCGCAGGCCATGTCGATCGATTGCACGTCGGCGCCGCGGATCTCGATCGTCTTCTTCAGCCGCACTTCCGGAAAGAGCGTGTTGAGGTGAACCTTCCAGTCTTCGAGCGTCGGCTTGTAGCCTTCGAAGCCGCTCTTCCAGAAGCTCCGAAACGTCTGTCCGGTGTTGGCGATCGCGTGCCCATCGCGCTTGAAGAGGAACATCGGCACGTCGAGCGCCCATTCGACGTAATCGTCGAACCCGGCTCCTTTTTTCCACAACGCCGGCAGGAGCCCCGAGCGGTCGGGGTCCACGTCCAGCCACACGCGGCCGCGATACGTCAGGCCGCCGTGCGGCACTCCTTCTTTCCACGGGCTGTTGGCGAACATCGCGGTCGTGGCCGGCCCGAGGGCCAGGGCGACGCGCATCTTCCGCATCGCGTCTGCCTCGTTCGCGTAATCGAGGTTCACCTGCACGGTGCACGTGCGCAGCATCATGTCGATCGCGTGGCTCCCGCGCGTCGGCAGGTAACTGCGCATCACGCCGTAGCGCTGCTTCGGGACCCACTCGAAGTCCTCCCGGCGCGCAAACGGATGGAACCCCACCCCAAGCCAGCGAATGCCGAGCGCGCGAGAGAGAGGCCCGAGCTCGCGCATGTGGCCGCGGAGCTCGGCGCACACCTGATGGACGTTCTCGCTCTGCGCACCCGACAACTCCAGCTGTGCGCCGGGCTCGAGCGTCACCGAGGCGCCACCGCGCGTCAGCGCGATGATCGGGCCCCCGTCATGCTCACGTTCGGGGATCCATTCGTGCTTGCTCGCGAGCTCCTCGAGAATGCGAAGCACGCCACGATCCCCGCTGTATGGCACAGGGGTATGCGCCGGCTCGACGATGCCGAACTTTTCCATCTCGGGGCCGATGCGCCACCGGTCCCGCGGCTTGCATGCCGCCACGAAGGGTAGGAGAAGATCGTCTCGCCTTCGGATCGGCTCGAGATCACTGGGCTCGGTCGTCGTCACGGCGCGGCTCGCATTTGGATCGTCTCGCGTTGGATGCTCTCGGCGAACAACGCGTTGTCTGCCAATAGCTCAGGGCCGGAAATAGGCGAAACGATTTCGTTCGGCGCGTTCGGCGGTACGTTTGCCGGTCCCCTTGCCGGTCCACTTGCCAGAGGGCCATCGCACGCGTCGCACCAAGAGGTCGAGCACGAAAAGAACGATCGCAGCGGCGACGAAGCGCGGCCATAGATCTTCGCCGTACGGTACGACTTCGCCCGCCGGATCGAAGACGGCGGCGGGCGCTGGATCCAGCGATCCGCCTGCCGCGGTCGCCGCGTTGGCAAGGGTCGTGACGTCGGGGGCGAGCGCCAGGTATTCGCGCGGATACGGATTCTCGATGTGACCGAAGCTTTCCGCCAAGGCGTGGCCGCCCGTGCTTCCGGCCGACGCCGGCTGCTCGAGAACGGCGTGCATCAAGAACGATCCGTATTTGTCGAGAGGAAAGTCAGCCTCGTAGCGGCCCGGTGCGGTTTGCGGCATTGGCTCGCTTCGCGTCTCCCCCTTCGGCTCGGGGCCCGTGACGGTGAAGCGCGCGTCGAGTCCGTTCTGGAAACGATCGTCGTGCCCGATCGCATCGAGCACCGCGTGCACGTGGCCGGTCGCCGGATCCAACTCGGCCCGCATGTCGAACACTTGTCGCTTCTTCTGGCGCATGTGCTCGCGCACGAGCTGGCCCCAGAACTGCCCCCACTGCGGCCAGCGCAACCACTCCACCGCCCATAGATTCTTCACGTCGCTGGTCCAAGCCACCGACCAGCCGAGCCCCACGTGCCAGCGCGCGAGGATCGGTTCGCCCAGTTCGCTCTCGAGGATCTCTTGCGCCGGAGCCGGCTTGAGCTTCGTCGCCACGTAGCCGTGCAGAAAAGGCGCGCCGGCCACGTCGATCCCACGCAGAAAATCCGCTGCGGCGACGAGCTTGGGCTGGAAGTACTCCTCGACCGCCGCCGAGCGGCTCACCATTTCGGTCTCGCGCGTGAAAATGCGCGGGAGCGACTGCGGATCGAGCACCTTGTAATACCGGCCGCCGCCCACGTCCGAGATCATGCGGAGCAGCGTCTCGTCCGCACCGGTACCGAGGCCCACGGTGGTCACCGTGATTTCTTCGGCGGCCATCGCTTGCACGAGGTCTCGAATGCCGTTGGACGGCGCTTGTCCGTCCGTCAGCAGCACGACGTGCTTGCGCTTGGCGCGCGTGCTCGAAAGGGCCTGGTACGCCGTGTCCAGCGCGGGGAAGATCTCCGTGCCGCCGCCGGCCTGGATCCGGGCGATGTCGTTCTGAATCCGCGCGCCGTGCTTGGCCGGCGTCATGCGGACGATCCGCGTCGGCTGCGAGTCGAACGCGATCACTTCGAGCAGGTCGTCGGCCGCGAGCGTGTCCGCGGTCGCCTTCGCGGCTTGCTTCGCCATTTCGAGCGGCAGCCCGGTCATCGACCCCGACCGATCGATCACGAGCGCCATGGCGACGTCGGGCTCGTCGCGCCGCTTCTCGGCGTCCATGCGCACGGGGAGGAGCCGCTCGATCGTCGTATGGTTCCAGCTCCCGAGCCCGTAGCCGTTCTCGCCCCCCGCGAAGAGAAAGCCTCCGCCGAGATCGCGCACGTACTGTTCGATCGTCTCTTGCTGCGTGAGAGAGACGCGCTCCGCAGGGACGTCGCTCAGCACGATGAAATCGTATTTTTCGGCTTCGCGAAGGCTCGTGGGCAGCGGATCGGACGTGTCGACGTTGAGCTCTTGCGCGCTCAACGCCGCCGCGAGGTACGACGCGCGCGATGGATCGCCGTCCACGTAAAGTACGACCGGCATGCCCACGACGGCGGCGACCGCCGAAGCACGGTTGTTCTCCACGAAGTGATCATGCGGCGCATCGGTCGCTTCGATCGTGTACGTGACCTCGCCCGGCACCGCGGCGCGGCTCTTGAAGACCACGTCGTTGTCGCCCGGCGAGAGATCCACGCGCTTTACACCCTCGAGGCCGTTGATGACGTCGCCCTGCTTCAGCGAGAGCTTCACGCTCTGGGCGACGCTCGAAAAGACCGTGGCGTGCACGTCGAATGTCTCTTGCTCGCGCACCTTGTCCGGGACGCGCAGCTCACGCACCGCAACCTCGCCGGGGACGGGCCGCCGTGACGGGACTGCGAACAGCTTGATGCCGAACGCCTTCGCGCGGTTCGCTTCCGCGACGAGATCCCCGTCGGTTTGCACGCCGTCGGAGAGAATGACCGCGCGGCGCAGGTAGCCTTCCGGGTACAGGCCGTACGCGAGCTCCAGTGCGCTCGCGATGTCCGTGCCGGTCCCTAGGCCTTTGCCGTGCCGCGCCAGTACGGGCTCGCCGGTCTTCGGATCAGCCCCCGTCGGGTCCTGGCCCGGCTCGAGCGAAACGACGCGCGGGCGCCGGGCGAACGTGACGACCTTCAGGAGGTCGTCCTTCGGCAAGGCGTCGAGGGTCCGCTTCACCTCGACACGCGCGTCGTCGAGCCCTTCGTCGGAGATGCTGTCGCTCACGTCGACGAGAAGCACCGTGCACACGCGCGCAGAGGACGACGTGCGCGAGACGCGCGAGAGCGCGAGGGCGAGCACGGCGACGAAAGCGAGACGCAAGGCCACCGAAACCGCGCGCTGCGGGAGCGGCAGATCGGAGAGGCTGAAGCTCGCGACCCAGACGAAGTACGGCGCGAGGAGCGCGAGGCCGAGCATGCGCGGCGAGAGCAACTCGTAGTGCGCTCCGCCGCGCGACCACGCGATTGCCGGCGGGGCGAACCATACGAAGCGAAGGTATGCCCAGAGGCCCACGCCCGTGATCACGAGCAGCGCAATCCCCCCCACGATGCGGCCGATCGCGCGATTCATACGGTCACCCGCCGGTGGTAGGTCGCCCACTCGAGCCCCGTGATGAGCGCCGCCGCGATCAGCAAGTAGATCCAGATCTCGCGACGAACGCCGAAGTGAAACGGCGTTCCCGTCCCGTCGATCGCCTCCTGCCCTCCCACGAGGAGCTTGTCCTGGGGCGCGATCGCGCTCTCGCTCGCGTCGAGCAAATTGGCCGCGAACGCCACGGCGCCGCCCTCATCGCCGCCCTCGCGCACGGCGCCGGCGGTGCCCGCCGCGGCCGCACCTTCGCGGAGCTCGTAGAACCCCGCATGCTGCCCGAGCAAGACGGCGCGCCCCTCGTGGACCGCGACGGTTTCGACCGATCCGTCCGGAAGCTTCACGCTCGCGCGCTCCGCCGACGAACCCACGGGGATGCGCCAGATCTCGCCCGTCCGGTAGCTCGAGAGGTACTGCGCGTCCTCGTCGGAGAACCAGTTGATGCAATCGACCAGAAAGAGCGGCCACGCGGGCCGGAGCGGCAAGTCGCTGTTTCGCACGTCGAATCCCATCGCCACGAACTTGAATCCGCCACGCGTCCCGGCGACGAGAATCGGCGAAGTCCCTCCGTCGGATGCGCCGACGACCTTGTCCTCGGTGCCCGGCGCGAGCTTGTGGCCCGCAGACACGTTCACGTCGTCGAGCGCGATGAACCGCACGACCGGGTGCTTGCGGTCGACCTTGTCGAAACCGGGCGCCTTGAGCTCCGGTCCCACCGGCACCGGGCTGCCCGGCCCGCGAGGATCGAGATAGAGCGCGTTCGCCCTGGGCGCGATGGCCGGCGTCACGCGGTCGAAGATCACCGTGTCCCACGTTTGTGCCCCGATCGCGTTCGCGTACTGCCGCGGCGCGACCGTCGTCACGTCCAGGTACTCGTCGAGGAGCAACCCCGCTTCGAGGTAGGTGTCGCCTTCGGAGACGACGAGCACTTTCGGTCGCCGCCGTTCCGGCAAGAGGGCGTACGCGTGATCGTCGGCGGGCAGGTCATCGTGCGAGCCGTCGGTGCGCGCGAGCTTTGCCTCGAGCGTCCGGCTCGCGCCCGAGAGCTGCGGATAGAAGCGCGGGAGACGTTCGCCCGGTCCGAGGCGCAGGCGCGTCAAGTCGACGAGCGCGCCGTCGCCGAGGAGCGACAGCTCGATCTCTTCGGCGTCGGGTCCCGTGTTCGTGAGCTCGAGCATCACCTCGTAGCGGCTTCGGTCCAGCGGATACCGCCGCACCGAGAACTGCGTGATA
>DATHQY010000130.1:0-27876 GCA_035482215.1 Polyangiaceae bacterium
GCCTCGGCACGTATATGCAGAAGAAAGCGGCTACTTCGGCGGAGCGCCCGCTGGCTGAAGGTGCAGAGTCGTCGCGAACCTGATGTTCGACCCGGTGACGTGGCGCTCCGCGGAGAAGAAGTTCAGCGGATACGAGTTGCCGACCGTGAGCCCGAGCGAGTCGACCGCGACCATCGCCATCTCGGGCCCATGAATGCCACCGAGATTGATGACACGTTTGCCGTTGATGTAGACGAACACGTCGTCGTCGCCGGTGAACGTGAACGTCTCGCCGCCGTTGTACGTGAACGTCGTGTCGATCTCGACGGTGAACGAGTAGTTGTGCATCGCGCCCGAATACGGTGGTTCCGCGTTCGTCGGAACCTGATCGCCGAATGCCGTGGCGTAGGGCGTCCCGTCGTCGATTGGAAAGAAGCCCAACGCTCCGGCGGCCTGTCCATCCACGCCGTACACGATGCCGCTCACCGCGCTGTCGTAGCTGTACGTCCCGGTCGACGCGTCATACGTGAGCGGGAGTGGGACCGATTTGTTGATGTTGGTCCCGCTCACGTCGTTGTACCACTGGTTGAACGACGCTTGGCCGTGCGTCGTCAGCGTGGTGGAGCTCGCACTCGCATAAACGGGTTTGCCGTCGGAACCAAGGGTATCGGTGGTGATCTCCCTGTCGTCCCACGGGCCGTAGTTGATCTGGCCCATCGGCTGCGGATTGCCGTTGGCGTCGAAGCCGTACGGCGGATTCTCGAAGTCCTGGTTCGTGGTCGGGTCGGTCGAATCGTAAAACTTGAAGTCGCGCACCGTCGCGTAAATCCCGGTGTCCCCATCGGCGGAGAAGACGTCTCCGCTCGCGCCCGAGCCGCCGCCGAGCCCTCCGCTCGAGCTGCCGCTCAAGACGCCGCCGCCGTTGCCCGAGAGGGCCGGCGACCCGCTGCCCCCGCCGTTCTTGAATTGCGATGAGTTGTTGCCACCGCACCCGACGAAAGCCGGCGCCAGGCACGCCACGCACGCGAGGCAAGAGCCGCGCGTAAGACGAAAGAAGCTTCGGTTCATGTGCGTCACCCTCGAAAGGTTAGCCGGGAATTTTTGCCGCTGCCGGCCAAAGTCGTAGTCGCCGCGGCGTGCCTGGATATGGCCGCCGCGCCCGCGATCCTTCGCGCCATCGGCGGCGCGCTCGCGCGGGCGCTCACGGGACAGGGGGCGCCATGAGAAACGCGAGCGCAAAGGCGTATTCATCCGCGACGCGTTCGACCGCGGCTCGCACGAGATCCGCGCCACCATGCCCCGCGTGCTTCTCGATGCGCAGCAGTACGGGCCCGCCGCTCGACGCCCACTGGAGCTCCGCGGCGAACTTGCGCGCGTGCATCGGATCGACCCGGTCGTCGCTGTCGGCGCTGAGCAGCAGTATCGACGGATACTTCTTGCCCTTGTCGATATGGTGATACGGCGAATAGGCGTACAGCGCGGCGAAGTCGTCCGGATCATCCACGGATCCGTACTCTTCGCTCCATGTCTTTCCGCTGCCGAAGCGCTGGTAACGGACCATGTCGAGAAGGGGGACCGCGCAGAGCGCGACGCGAAAGAGGTCTGGCCGCTGTGCCACCGCCGCCCCTACGAGCAGGCCTCCGTTCGAGCCGCCGAGGGCTGCGAGATGGTCGGCCGTCGTGTAGCCCCGTGCGATGAGCTCTTGCGCGACTGCGAAGTAGTCGTCGAACACGTTTTGCTTCGCGTGGCCCATGCCCCCGCGGTGCCATGCCTCGCCGTATTCGCTGCCGCCCCGGAGATTCGCGATGACCCAGATTCCACCGCGTTCGAGCCAGGGAAAGATCGAAGAGGCGAAGTAGGGGGTCTGCGCGGCCTGGAAACCGCCGTATCCGTAGAGCATCGCCGGCGCGCTGCCGTTTTTTTGGAAGTCGCGCGCGCGGACCACGAAAAAGGGAACGCGCGTGCCGTCGCGGCTCGTCGCGAAGAGTTGCTCGGTGTCGTACTTCGACGGATCGGCCGGGACGTGCACGCGGTACCAGGTCGACGTATTGCCCGTTCCGACGCTCGTCTCGAAGATCTCCGTCGGATAGGTGAACGACTGAAACGAGTAGTAGGCGACGTCGTCGTCGACCTCACCGCTCAACGACGATGCCGAGCCGAGCCCCGGGAGCTCGATGTTCCGCACGAGCGCGCCGTCTTCGCTCCGCAGCTCGAGCTGGCTGGCGACGTCCTTCAGGTAGGCGAGCGACAGGTGATGGCCCACGATCGAGACGCCTTCGAGCGTCGCGTCAGGCCGTTCGGCGATGATCTCGGACCAGCGGTCACGCTCGGGCTGCGCGGGATCCACGCGGAAGACGCGCGATCGCGGCGCGCCTTCGTTGGTCAGGACGAAGAACCGATCGCGGTCGACGCTCACGTCGTATCGCGCGTCCTGGCCCACCGCGAGGGGCCGCCAAACCGGCTTCGCCGCGTGAAGGTCCTGGAAGAACACGTCGGTGCGGGACCAGCCGTGCTCGATCGTCGCGACGAGCCATCGTCCGGTCCGGTCGATCGCCGCTCCGAGAAACGACTTGGGATTCCCGGTCTTCTCGTGCACGACACGGTCGGTCCTGGGGTCCTTTCCCAGTTCGTGGAAGCGCACTTCCGCGTAGCCGGGCCGGTCGGCCGGGTCGATCCCGTCCGCGACGGGGACCGGGACCCACGTGTAATAGAAGCCGCTCCCCGACGGCGTCCACGAAGGCCACGCGTACTTGGCTCCCTCGATGACGTCGATCGCGCTCACCGCGCCCGTCGCGACGTCCATGACGTGGAGCGTCGCCTCGTCCGAGTTGTTGCTCTTGATCGTGTAGGCGACCTTCGTTCCGTCGTGGGACACGTTCCACACGCCGAGCGACTTGCTCCCGTCGGCAGCCCATTGGCTCGGATCGAGGAGCACCTGATCTTCGCCGCTGCGGCCTTCGCGCCAGTAGATCTTGAATTTCTCTTTTCCGGCGTCGCGCCTCGGGAAAAACCATCGGCTCCCCGCGCGGCGCGGCGTGCCGGCGCTCTCGACGTAGAAGAGCTCGCGCACGCGCGCTTCGATCGCGGCACGGCCCTCGAGCCCTGCGAGAAACCTGCGCGCCAGCGCGTCCTGCGCATCGGCCCAGGCACGCACTTCGGGCGAGCTCCCGTCCTCGAGCCAGCGGTACGGATCGGCCACGGACACGCCGTGCACGACGTCGACGTCGTCCGTCCGCCGCGAAAACGGGTAAACGGGCATTCGATCACCGGCCTTTGACGACGCGTCGGTCACGGGCGCCGGCTCTTCGGCGAAACGCGTGCGTGAAACCGCCGCGACCCCGGCGGGCGACGCATGAGGCGCGCACGAGCCCGCGACGAGCGTGAGCCGCGTGAGCAGGCCGAGGCGGACGAAGCGGCTGAGAGAGCGCACGCGGTTCGAATCCCGCTGACGATAGCGTCGGTCTCCGGCGAGTCGAGCGGATCCTGTGGGCGATGTAAGCTCGCCGGCACGGGAGACCGCGAACCGAATTGCAGAATCCCTTCAATCAAAAGGTCGCGGGCGCTGCCGTGAAGCCTCCGCTGCCGGAATCGGGGGCGGACTCGGCGGACTCGCCGGCTCTCCGCGCTGCGCAATCCGCGAAGCGGTTCTTGCGCGACCACGGCCGCAAGCTCTGGTGGCTGCACTCGGCTTACGCGCTCGCGCTCGGAATGGGCGTCGTGGCCTTCGCGCAGGAGGGCTTTCAGCACGCGCGCTGGCTCGCGGTGTCGCTCGGTCTCTCCTGGCTCCTCGTCGTGCTC
Organism: Polyangiaceae bacterium; assembly: GCA_035482215.1. Classification (GTDB taxonomy): domain Bacteria; phylum Myxococcota_A; class Polyangia; order Polyangiales; family Polyangiaceae; genus Palsa-1150. The sequence goes on from DATHQY010000130.1 coordinate 3,778, forward strand.
TTCTTCCGGGTGTTCGGCGAAGGCGGGAGGACGCCGGCCGAAGCCGCCCACGCGGCCGACCGCAAGGTGCGGGTGCGGTTCTTCGTCATGACGTACGCGCTGAAGAACCTCTACCAGGGGATGCTCTTCTTCCTTCTTCCGTTCTATTGGAAGTCGACGACGCTCGGCGCGCCCAATTTCTGGTTCGTCGTCCTGCTCGCGCTCTGCGCCGTCGTCTCGACGCTCGATCTCGTGTTCGATCGCGTCCTTCTTCGCTTTCGCGCGCTCGCCTCGACGTTCCACGGAATCACGCTTTTCGGATGCCTGAATCTCGTCATTCCGGCCCTCTTCCCGGACACGCGAACGCTCATTTCTCTCCTCGCCGCGGCCGCGATCGCGGTCGTCAGCTTCTGGTCTTTGCACGTCACGCCGCGGCAGCTGAAGAAGAAGATCTACATCGCGCTCTTCGCCGGGAGCCTCGCGGGCGGGATGGGCGTCGTCTACGCAGCGCGTTCGCTCGTGCCCCCCGTTCCGATGTACGTGTCGTCGGCCGCGGTGGGGCCGAAGCAGCTTCCCGACGGGCGGCTCGCGATGGAAGTGAAGGCGCTGCATCCGTCGGTCATTCAAGAGCTCATCGCGGTCACCGACGTCGTGGTGCCTGGTGGCAAGGGCGATCGCCTGCGTCACGTGTGGCGCAAAGCGGGGCGCGAGGTGCACCGGACGACCGAGGAGACCTCTCGCATCGATGCGCCACGAGGCGCCGTACGTTTGCGATCGTCGCTCTCGCGCGATGATCTGCCCGAGGATCTGGTCGGGCCGTGGACCGTCGACGTCGAGACGGACGACGGGCAACTCGTCGGTCGCGCATCGTTCGACGTCGTGCCTTGAGGCACGCCACTCGACATCCAGCCGTAAGGCACGCCCCTCGGCATCGAGCCGTTGGGGACTCTCGCGGCAGCGGAATTCTAGGCTGACGAACACGGACGAGACACGACGGGTGTCGGGTATAAGCAGCCTTCGTGCCGCAAACCTGGCGCGGTGGTTGCGAGGGCCGCGCGACGATGCCCGGTCTTCGGACCAGAGCTCGCTTTCAGCGGAGGTTTGCATGGAGAGTCTCGTTCCGTATCTCGTCGCAGCGATGATGGCCTGGGTTCCGCTGTATGCGCAGCCTCGATCCGAATCGCCCGAAGCGTCGCAGTCGCACTACGAAAGCATCGCGCGGGATCTCGCATCGGTCGTCTGGGACGAGTCCGAGCAGCCGCTCTTCGACGGGCCAGACGCGCGCGCGGAGACTGCGCTTCTGATGTTGTCGATCGCGTCTTTCGAGAGCTCGTACCGGGTGAAGGTCGATCAAGGTGACCATCGAGGCGACAACGGGCATTCGTACTGTTTGATGCAGATCCACGTGGGCGACGGAAAGACGCGCGAGGGGTGGACCGGGGGCGAGCTCGTTTCCAACCGCGCGCTCTGCTTTCGCGCGGCCCTTCACATTCTCCACGCGTCGTTCAACGCATGCCGCGCCTTCCCGCTCGAGGATCGGCTCGGGGCCTACGCGACGGGCCACTGCTTCCAGGGCGCGAACGTCTCGCGTTCGCGCATGTCGCGCGCGCGCACTTACTGGCTCGCCCATGCGCCGCCGCGCCCCTCCGCGAGCGAAGGCTGAAGGCATCGAGCGTGGGCTCGTAAGGCTGGGCCCTCGAGCGTGAGCTCGTAAGGCTGGGCCATCAACGCTGAACATCGGTGCCCGGCAGGTTCGCCTCAGCGGTGGAAATTGCCTCAACAAGCGCTAAGCAGGCCGAACTTGCCGACTCTCTCGATTCCGACCAACGCGGACGTGGCGCGAACGCCATCCGTCGTCCGGCGTTCCGCGTCGGCGCCCGGATGGCGATTTCTTCGCGCGTACACGACGACGTTCATCGTTCTCGCGAGTTACGGGTGGTTTTCGGGATGCGCGAGCCTCCTCGGCAAAAGCTGGAGGACCGCGCGCATCGGCGCCTACCACACACGGAACGCGCGGCGCGTGTACGCCACGATCGTCCGCCTCCAGGGGCTCTTCATCAAAGTAGGCCAGCTCCTCTCGATCATGGCGAATTTCCTTCCCCCGGAATTTCGCGTCGAGCTCGAGGCGCTCCAGGATCAAGTACCCCCGCGGCCGTACGACGAGATCGATCGCCGCCTCGCCGAGGAGCTCGGCGCGCAACGGGCCCGCGTCGAATCGATCGAGCGCGAGCCGATCGCGAGCGCGTCGCTCGGCCAGGTGCACGCAGCCGTGCTCGTCGACGGGCGCCGCATCGTCCTCAAAGTGCAGCACCAGGACATCGACCGCATCGTGCGGCTCGATCTCGCGACGATCCGCCGCATCATGCAGATCGTGCAGTGGTTCGTTCCCGTCCAGGGACTCGAATCGTATTATTACCAGATCCGCGAGCTTCTCACACAGGAGCTCGACTTCGCGCTCGAGGCGGACAACATCGAGCGGATCGCGAAGCACTTTCACGACGACCCGCTCGTCGTCTTTCCGGAGCCGGTCCGCGAGCTGTGCACGAAGCGCGTGCTCGCCACGACGTTCGTCGAGGGGCGCAAGGTCAGTGACGTCGCCGGGCTCGACGCGCTCGGGGTCGACAAGAAAGACGTCGCGCGGCGGCTCGTTCGTCTCTATTGCCAGATGATCTTCGTGGACGGCGTTTATCACGCCGATCCGCATCCCGGGAATTTGCTCGTCCAGAAGGACGGCAAGATCGTCCTCCTCGATTTCGGTGCCGTCGCGGAGCTGAGCCCGCAAATGCGGGAGGGAATCACCGAATTCCTGGAGGGCGTTCTGCGCCGGGACACGGACCGCCTCGTCAAGGCATTGCGCAAGATGGGATTCATCTCGCGCACGGCGGACGAGCGAGTCAGCGAGAAGATCATCGAATATTTTCACCGGCGATTCCAGGAAGAGGTCCGGCTCGAAAGCTTCAATCTGAAGGACATCCGCATCGACCCGCAGAAAGGCCTCGAGAATCTGCTCGACCTGCGGCGCATGAACATCGGCCTTCGCGAGCTCTCGGGCGCCTTCCACGTCCCGAAGGACTGGGTGCTCCTCGAGCGGACGCTGCTCCTCGTGTACGGCAGCTGTTCGCTCCTCGATCCGGAGCTGAACCCCGTCGCGATCATCCAGCCCTATTTGAAAGATTACGTCCTCGGCAATCGCGATTTCGCGCAAGTCGCGGTCGAGGCCGTTCGCGACATGGCGATGAGCGCCGTCACGCTGCCGGAGGACCTGCGCCGCTATCTCACCAAGGCCAATCGCGGCGAGCTCGAGGTCCAGGTGCGCGGGCTTTCGGAGGGCGCTCGCGCGATTTACGCGGTGGGCCGCCAGCTCGCCTATACGATTCTCACAGTCGCGGCCGGCTACGAAGGCCTCGAGTCGTGGCGCAGGCACGAGGTCGCGGTCGCCCAATGGCTTTTCGGCGTCTCGATTTTCTTCGCGCTGCTCTTCGTGCTCTCGAGTCTCCTGGCTCGTCCTACGAAATAGGCGAGAGGGAGAAACAGGGGCGTAAGGAGGGGAGGAGGCCAAAAGGGTTTGGGGAGAGGCGCGTGTCGTCCGGGCTTGACGGCGGCCCCGCGACTAAAGAACGCTCTGGGGCATGGCTTCGGTTCTGTTGGCGATCGATCAGGGCACGACGGGAACGACGTCGCTCGTCGTCGAAGTGGGTGGTGGCGCCGGTGCAGCCGGGGGCGTGCACTCCCGTACGTTGGGGCGCGGCTATGCGGAGTTCCCGCAGCACTTCCCGCAGCCGGGTTGGGTTTCGCACGACGTTCGCGAAATCTGGGCGAGCGTCGAGGCGAGCGTCCGCGCCGCACTGGCGCAAGCGGGTCTCCGCGGCGATGCCGTGGTCGCGATCGGGATCACGAATCAGCGCGAGACGACCGTCGTCTGGGACCGCCGTTCGCGCGAGCCCATCGACCTCGCCATCGTCTGGCAATGTCGGCGCACCTCGCCGGTCTGCGACGAGCTGAAGAAAGACCCGGCTGTCGTCGCGCGCGTTCGCCGGAAGACGGGCCTCGTCATCGACGCGTATTTCAGTGCGACGAAGATCGCGTGGCTCCTCGACCACGTGGCGACGGCGCGCGAACGCGCCGAGCGCGGGGAGCTCGCCTTCGGCACGATCGACTGCTTTCTGGTCGATCGACTCACCGGAGGCGCGGTGCACGCGACCGATGTGACCAACGCGTCGCGCACGCTCCTCATGGACCTCGAGCAGGGCCAATGGGATCCCGATCTCGCGCGTCTTTTTCGGGTGCCCACGGCCGTCCTGCCGGCCATCGTCGGCAATGCGGAAATCGTGGGTAAGACGCGGGGCGTTTCTTTCTTGCCGGACGGTATTCCCATCGCGGGGATGGCAGGCGACCAACAAGCGGCTCTGTTCGGGCAAGCGTGTTTCTCCGAGGGCGACGCCAAGTGCACCTACGGCACCGGCGCCTTCGCGCTGATGAACATCGGCGAGAAGCCGATTCTCAGCGAGCATGGCCTCGTCACGACCGCGGCTTGGCGCATCGGCGGAAAGGCGATTTACGCCCTCGAAGGAAGCGCGTTCATCGCCGGCGCGGCCGTGCAATGGCTGCGTGACGGCCTCGGCCTTCTGGCCTCGGCGAAGGACGTGGAAGCGCTCGCGAGCCGCGTCGCCTCGTCCGAGGGGGTGGTCTTCGTGCCGGCCCTCTCCGGTCTCGGAGCACCGTATTGGGACCCCGAAGCGCGCGGCACGATCACCGGAATCACGCGCGGAACGACCGCTGCCCACCTGGCGCGCGCGACGCTCGAGGGGATCGCCTACCAGGTGAACGACCTCCTCGTCGCCATGGCGCGCGACGCCAAGCGCAACCTCGCGCGCCTTCGCGTCGATGGGGGCGCGGCGGCCAATGACCTTCTCATGCAGTTCCAAGCGGACGTCGCCAATGTCGTCGTGGAGCGTCCCTCCGACGTCGAATCCACGGCTCGGGGCGCGGCGATGCTGGCCGCGATTGGCGCCGGGCTGTACCGCGGCACAGACGAAGCGGCGGGGCTTTCCCCGATTTCGTCGCGATTTGTGCCGGCCATGCCGGAGGCCCTGCGCGAACAACACCTTTCGCAATGGGCGCGAGCGGTCGGCCGCACGCGATCGGCTCGCTGAGGTCTTCCTTGGGCGCCGCGCGCGTGCGAGTCTCGCTGAACCGCCTTAGTCTTGGACACATGACGCGAACACCCCTCCAGCCCAGGTGGTGTTCGCTTTTCGCCGTACGTTTCAGCCGTCGGCGTTCGCAGCCATCGTCTTTCGTAAAGCTTTTGGAAGGAAGGAAAGAATGTCTACCAGCAGTCCCGAGGATCGTACGGGGGCAGGGGCCTCCGCCGGGCCTTTGCGCGAAGTCCCGGTCGATTGGGAAGCGCTCGAAGACGCCTTCGAGAACAACGCCCCCGAAGTGCACAGCTATCTCCACCTCGCGACCGGCGAGGTTCTTCGCGTGGTCGACGGCGTGGCCGACCCCCAAATGCATGTAAGGATCGCGTCCGATTCGAATTACTTGCGCGTCGATCCGGTGAGCTCGCGCGAGCAATACCGCTGGATGGAACGCTTCATTCCAATGGTCGACGAGCCGGACCTCCGCGGCAAGCTCGCGCAGGCCATCGATGGAAAAGGTGCTTTTCGCCGATTCAAAGACGCGCTGATGAACTACGCGGAGGAGCGCGAGCGCTGGTTTGCGTTCCGCAGCGAGCGGCTGCGGACGTTCATGGAGGCCTGGCTCGCCGCGCACGCCATCAAAGCTGCCTCGCGGCCCGCGTGGGCCGAACCGAGCGCCGCGCCACCGGAAAGCGAGATTCCGCCGGAGTCGAGCGAGGATCTGGGCCCGAAGTCGCAAGGAGGCCGGCGCGCCCGCAACGCCGAAACGATGCGGCAGAGCCTCAAGGAGTTGGCCGAGACGCTTGGACCGCGTGACCTCGACGTCATCGTCGGATTCGGGGAATTTCTGAAAGCCCGGCGCGCGGCACGCGGCTTCGCCCATCATCACGAGCACATGATGCAGGAGCGGGGGCCCGCTTCGAGCGGAGCGCATCCGTCCTCGAAAGACGACGGGGATCCATCGTTGTGAAACGCCGAGCGGCGGGGCTTACGGCTGTTCTCGTAGTGCTCGCGGCGGCGGCGTTCGTGGCCCCGTCGCGCGCTTCGGCCGAGGCCCAGCCGCACGTCGTCGTGGACCGCCCCGTGGTGCGGTTCTTCGCCCCCGAGATCGGCGGCGCCGACCAGCCCCGTTTCGTGGACGAACGCGTGCTCGCGTTCGAAGCGCGTCTCCAGGCGATCGAGGAACGTCCGGACGGAATTGGCGATGGATACGAAGACCGGCAAATTCGTTCCGCGCTCGAACGGCACGTCAGCGAAGAGATGCTGTCGCTTCTCGCGGGCAAGCTGATCGCGGGATCGCCGCCGTGGCAAAGACCGGCCAAGTCCGAGCTCGACCGCATCGGAGACTGGCTCGGCGCGACGCTCTACGAGCGGGTCGGCGGCGCCGGGCGCGTGCAGGCGGCCGCCGCGGCCGAGGGACTCGACCCCTCCGAGGTCGACGCGCTGCTGCGGCGGCAAGCGCTCGCCGCTTGGTACATCCACCGCGCGGTCACTCCTCTGCTCGAGCCGAGTGAAGAACAGCTTCACGAGGGGTTTCGCACGAGCACCCACCCGTACCGCGGGCAGCCCTTCGATGCGGTGCGCGAGCCGTTTCGCCGATGGTTCGTCCTCGAGCGGCTGCGTGCGGCCGAAGGCGCCTTCTTCCAGAGCGCACGCACGCGGATGCGCATCATCGTCCTGCGTTAGCCGTCACGGAGGCCTCGAAGTGGACCACTTCGTCGGCCACACGGTCGAGCGTGTCCTGCAGCGGGACGCCGCGAACGGCGAGCGAGTGGTCGCCCCTTTCGAACGGCACGAGGCGCGTCCCCGCGAAGAGCGGCGCGACGATCGGCGCGAGCTCCGCAGGGGTACCGAACGTATCCTTCGCGCCTTGCAAGAAGAGCATCGGCGCGCGCACCGAGGGCAAGTGCGCCGCGCGGAGTTGCTGCGGTTTGCCCGGCGGGTGGAGCGGATAGCCGAGAAGGACGAGCCCCGCGAGAACACCCGCGCTGCCGCCCGCGGCCACTTGCGTGGCGATGCGGCCGCCCATCGATTTGCCGCCGATGAGAAGGCGTGCGGAGAACACGTCCTTCCGCGCACGGACCGCGTCGATCACCGCACGCCACGTGGCCTCCAGCACGTCGCTCTTGTCGGGCAGGCGTCGGCCGGTGTGCGTGTACAAGAAGTCGAACGTCACGACGTCGAAGCCGCGCGCGCCGAGCCTTTCGGCGACGCCCACCATGAACGGGTGCAATTGCCGCCCGCCCGCTCCGTGCGCGAGAACCAAGGTCGCGCGCGGATCGGCGCCGGGGTAGAGAAGCGCGCTCGTCTTCGCGGAGCCGACGTGGACATCGAAGGCCAACGGCATCGTCGATAGAGTAACGCACTTCATGTCCCACGCGCCCCACGCCGATGGCCGCAAGGTCGTGATCGCGGCCCTTCTCGGGAACGTCGCGATCGCGGCGCTCAAGTTCGCGGCGGCGTTCTTCTCGCACTCGACGGCCACGCTCGCGGAGGCCGTGCACTCGCTCGCCGACACGGGCAACCAGGGCCTCTTGCTCGTCGGGATGAGCCTCGCGGCGCACCCGCCGAGCGAGCGCTTCCCGTTCGGGCGCGCGAGCGAGCGCTACTTCTGGCCGTTCGTCGTCGCGCTTCTGCTTTTCAGCGTGGGCGGCGCGTTCGCGATCTTCGACGGGATCGCTCAGCTTCTGCACCCGCCCGCCGAGAGTCACGACCGCATCTACAGCTACGCCGTGCTCGTTCTGTCGCTCGCGCTCGAAGGCGCGAGCTTTCGCGTCGCCCTCGCGGAATTTCGGAAGGCCGCGGCGGGCAAGTCGCTGCGAAGGGCGCTCTTCGACGCGCGCGACCCGACCGTTCCCCTCGTCCTCGCCGAAGACACGACGGCGATGGTGGGGCTAGTCGTGGCCCTCGCCGCCGTCGCGGCAAGCGGCCTTACCGGGCAGGACATCTGGGACCCGATCGGGAGCATCGTGATCGGGACGCTCCTCTGCGCCGTGGCGATCGTGCTCGCCCGCATCACGCACGGGCTGATCATCGGCGAGAGCGCGACGCCCGAAGACCGCGAGAGTGTCTTGCGGATCACCCGGGACGTCGACGGCGTGGAGCGTGTCACGCAGCTCCTGACGCTGCACCTCGGTCCCGACGTCATCCTGCTCGCCATGAAGATCGCGTTTCGCCCGACCCTCACGGTCGACCAGGTCGAAGAGGTGACGAACCGCATCGAAGCGAAGATTCGCGGCGACATGCCGCAAATGCGCAAGATCTTCATCGAGGCGGATTCGCGCGGCGACCTCCGCGGCGTTGCCGGCGAGGGAGCGGCCTGACCCGCTCGAACCTGAGGATGCGCCGCATCCGTCAGCTGAACGTTCCGATCGAACGACCGCTGCTCTAGCCCCAGCGGCCTTCGTAGACGCAGACGGTGCCGCCGTGGGCGAGGCAGCTCCGCCGTCCGACGACGACGGTTCCGTAACCCAGGGCCCGCAGCGCGTGCTCGGCAATCGGGGCGATCAAACGGCACACCCCCTCGTGATGGTGCGTCCACCCGCGAATGGTCGCTTCGAACGAGGCGGGCTGCGGCGTATCGATGCGTCGCACGGAGAACGTGCCCTCGTCGGAGTACGTCTGCCAGACGCGCTGGGCGTTCGCTTCGAGGAGCTGCGGCGACGCCACGAGGCGAAAGAGCGCGCGGTACACGCCGTTCACGTTGTCGCGCGCGATGGCGGCCCCCAGCCGGTCGACGAACTCCGCGGGGTCGGCCGGCGCGGCCTCTTGTTCGAGCGCGCGCACGAACCGGCCGACGAGCTGAGTCTCGTACCAGCCCGACGCCATGACGCCGAAGAGGGGATCGCGAACGCGCGGTTTCGGCCCGGGCGCGCAGCGCTCGATGACACGATCCATCGCCGCCTCTCCGTAGATCTCGACGAACCAGGCCGTGGCGGCACGAATCGCGGTCCCTTTGATGCGTCCGCGCGTCGTGGAAGGGCGAACGGCGCCCGACGGCGCAGGAGGCGGCGCGGTCGAACGGGGTTTCGGCGGCGAGGACGGAGACGGCGAACGCGTGGGGGGCGCCGAGGTGCGCGAGGCCGGGGGAGGCGCCGAAGTGCGCGAGGCCGCGGGAGGCGACGAAGCGCGTGGGGCCGGCGGAGGCGCCGAAGTGCGCGAGGCCGGGGCCGGCGGCGAGCCCGATGGCCGCCGAGGCAGCGATCCCTGGAACGTCGCTTCGTGGGGCGGTGGAGGAGGGGGGCTCGGGATCCGCGCGCCCGATCGCGGAGAAGCGGGCCTCGTCGAGGACGAAGTGCGTTCGAAGCGCGTGGATCCGGAACCGTCCCCGGGTCGCGCCGAGGTCGCGGCGTCATGCAAAAGCACGAGAAGCTCGCGCGGCGTCGCCACGCGCGCAAACGAGTTCTTGCGAAGACACGACGAGATGACGCTCGCGACGTCGGCGGGGATGTGCGACGGAAAGAACGGCTCGTCCCGGATGATCGCGGCCGTGGTGGCCGAGCCTCCGCGCCCGAACGGCGGCACTCCCACGAGCATCTCGTAGAGCAGGCACCCGAGCGCCCAGATGTCGCTTCGCTCGTCGGCGAGACCGTGGTCGAGCTGTTCGGGCGAGAGGTAGGCCGGCGTACCGATGACTTCGCGCGCGCTCGTCAGCACGTCGCCTTCGCGGGCTTCGCCGCGGCGTTTCGCGATCCCGAAGTCCACGAGAACGATGCGCCGCTCCGGGGTCAGAAGCACGTTCGACGGCTTGAGGTCCCGGTGCACGACGCCCGCGTTGTGGGCGGCTTCGAGCGCCTCTGCGATCTGAATCGCGTACCCGAGCCCCGCGTCGACCGGCAGATGCCCTTGATCGGCGATCACGTGTTTCAGGTCCGTACCCTGCACGAGATCCATGGCGATCCACGGCATGCCCTCGTGCTCGCCGGTGCCGTGCACGCGCACGACGCCGGGATGATCGACGAGCGAAAGCGCGCGCGCCTCCCGGAGCAAGCGCGCGCGCGTCGCCGCCGTCGCCACCTCCGGCAATAGCATCTTCAGCACGACGCGCGGCCGCGCGCCCCCTGCCGCGTCGCCCGCCTCTCGCGCGACGTAAAGGACGCTCATGCCTCCTTGCGCGAGCGGGCGCTCGACGACGTAAGGACCGACGGCCGTTCCGGAGTCGATCGGGGCGGCGACGGACGTCATGGGCGAACCGCCATTCTGCTCACAGTTTGGAGTGGCGGCTACTGCTCATACGTTGTGCGCAAAACGATAGCACCGTCCGCGAATTGCCGTAATCCGCGATGCTCGCCGGACCACGGCCCTGGTCACTCGCCTGGTCACGGGCCGGTCTCCCGCATTTGCCGCGCTGCACCGCGCGATCGCACCGCCGCTTCGCCCTCCTTTTCGCGCTTCTCTCTCTTGGCCTTTTTTTGCGGACCGGTTTCATCCATGAGAGCGCGGTCACGCGCGACCGTTATTGCGGAATCGCTTTCGAGGGCGTGCTTGCGTGGAGTGCGGGAAATCGAGGTCGCCGACGAATCAATGTAACCAAACGACCGTCATGCCTTCGCCGCCACGGTCGGGATCGCCGGGACGGAAACGGGCCACGTACGGCGACCGCGTGAGCTCCTCGCGAACCGCCTCGCGGAGCGCGCCGCTGCCGTGTCCATGCAGCAAGAACACGACGCTCCGCCCGTCGTTCAGTGCGCGGTCGAGGAAGGTCGTCGCCATGGCGACGCCGTCGTCCACGCGCAGCCCGCGGATGTCGCACGTGTTGTCGCGGACGGGAATCAGCGGATCGCGGGAGGGCAGACTCTCCGCTTTGCTCGCCTTCGCCGCGCCCGTGCCCGCGCGCGCGGCCGGCGGCGCAGCCTCCGGCTCCGGCGCGCGCAGATCGGCGCTCGCGACCGTGAGCTTCAACGGCCCTGCGGCGACTCGCACCTGGCCATCCGGCAGCGTTTCGATGACCTCCGCCTCGGCGCGAAGCCGCGGAACCCAGACCCGCTGGCCCTTTCGCAGGAGCGCCGGCCGGACCGCCGCGCGGGGCTCCGCCGCGTCCTCGTGCACGAACGCGTCGAGCGGTCCGCCGATCGCGACTTCGCCCGTCACGCGATCGACCGCGCGCTCCGCTTCGCGAAGCCCCTCGGCATCGATGCGCTTGCTCCGGAGCTTCATCTGCGCGCCGCGGAGCTCCTCGCGGGCACGCCGCAGCCGGTCCATCAGTTCGCGTGCTTCGACCGTCAGTGCTTGCCGCTGCTTCTCGCGCGCTTCCGCGAGGGCCGCTTCGAGCCGCAGCTTCGTCTCCTGGGCTTCGCGTTCGCGCTCGAGCGCCGCTTCGCGCGCGAGGGCGAGCGCCGCGCGCTCTTCGTTGAGCTTCTGGACGACCGTGTCGAAGTCCCGGTCTTCGCGCGCCAAGAAGCGCTCCGCGCGATCGATGACCGTGCTCGGCATGCCGAACCGTCGCGCGACCGCGAGCGCGCTCGAACGACCCACGCCGCCCATGGCGAGCTCGAAGGTCGGCGTCATCGTCGCGAGCTCGAAGCCCACGCTGGCGTTCTGGAAGCGCGGGTCGACGAGCGCGAGCGTCTTCAGCCCCTCGTAGTGAGTCGTCACGAGCACCGCGCCGCCACGCGCGCACAGGCTGTCGAGCACGCCGGCCGCGAGCGCCTCGCCTTCGCGCGGATCGGTGCCGCCCGCGAGCTCGTCGAGCAGCACGAGCGCGCCCGCGGTCGTCTCGCGCAGAACGGCCGCGAGGTTCTCGACATGCGCGCTGAAGGTCGACAGATTCTTTTGGAGGCTCTGGTCGTCGCCGACGTCGGTCAGCACCACGTCGAAGAGCCCGACGCGGCTGTCGGGCGAGCAGGCGATCGGCACGCCGCTCCTCGCCATGAGGGCCGCGAGGCCCACCGTCTTCAGGGCGACCGTCTTGCCGCCGGCATTGGGGCCGCTCACGATGACCGCGCGACCGCTCGCGATCGCGACATCGCTCGGCACGACGGGGGACGGCGCGGACGCGTTCTTCGTGGCGGCGCTCTTCGCCGCGGCGTCGAAGTGGTCGAGCGCGAGGAGCGGATGGCGGGCTCGCACGAGGTCGAGGCGCGGCTCGTCGACCAGCTTGGGGAATGCGAGATCCAAGTCCGCCGCGAGCCGCGCGGTCGCGCGCCGCACGTCGGCGAGCGCCAGCGCACGCTCGGCGGCCTCGACGCTCGTCAGCACGTCGAGCAGATCCGCCGTCAGCCGCGCGTAGACGGCTTCTTCCTCGCGCTTGACGTCGGCCTCCAGCACCTTGAGCCGGTTGCCCATGGGCACGACCGCGCGCGGCTCGACGAACAGCGTCGCGCCGCTCGCGCTCGTCGTATGCACGATCCCCGGAAAGCGCTCGTGCGCATCGGACCGCACGGGGAGCACCCATCGCCCTTCGCGCTCGGTCACGAAGTGGTCCTGGAGGATAGCTTCGTGCCGCCGCATCAGCTCCTCCATACGCGAGAGCATCCGCGCACGAGCCGCGTGCCACTCCGCGCGGAGCTCGCGCAAGTGCGGGCTCGCCCGATCCGCGAGCGTTCCGTCCGGCTCGAAGCATTCGGCGATACCTTCTGCGACGGCGTCGAGCGCGGGATCCGTTGCGCACGCTTCGAAGAGCGCGGGAAGAGCCGCCCGCCGGCTCGTCAGAAAGCGCCGGAGGCCCCGCGCGGTTTCCAGCATCTTCCCCATGCCGCGAAGCTCCGCGGGTCCGAGCACGCCGAGGGCCCGCGTGCGTTCGATCGACTCGTGCACCGCGCCGACCTCGTGGAGCGGCAGGGGACGGCCCTCGTCCAGCGTTCGCTTGGCTTCCGCGGCCTCCGCCCAAACACGCCGTGCCTCCTCGCGCGTTTCGGCGAACGGAAGGTGAAGCGCCATTTCACGTCCCGGCTGAGCTACGCATCGGTCCGCGATAGCCGCAAGAATCCGGTCCCATTCGAGGTCGCTCTGTGTCTTGGGTGGGCAGGGGTCGGGACGAAGGGGATACAAGACTTCGGCAGAATAGCGCCCGAGCCGGCTCCCGCCCGAGGGCGCGCGGCGAGGCGTGTGACGAGGCGTGTGACGAAGCGCGCACGCGCGCGCGCAACCGCCGGCGTCGCCTGCCGATGGGGACTCGGCCATGGCATCCAACATTCCTACGACTGCGCTTGCATCCGCCCCCGCGCCCCGTGAGATGATTGACGCAATGAATTCCGGCTCGGGCCAGACGCGCGCCGCAGCGTCTCGTGTGGCCAAAGGGTTGCTCGACAAGGGCCAACCAGGTGACGCGGTGGCAGTTCTCTCGGCGTGGGCCGCGAGCGGACCGAACGACGCGGAGGGCCAGAATCTATTGGCGGAAGCCTTGCGGATCGACCCGGCGGCGCCGCTCGCGCAGCTCGCGTTCGAACACATGGAGGGCATCGCCGGCGATCACACTCTGCTCGAAGCGGCGATGTCTCGGTGGTCGGCGTCCGAGGTGGGACGCCTGGATCGCGAGTTCACCCAACCGTCCTTCGTACGCGCGCAGGTCGGGTTCAACAACAACGTCAAATACAAAGGGCAGACGTTTCACATTCAGACCGAAGACAGCGGCCTCGATAAGCCGCACGTCATCACGCACCTCTTCGCCGACGGCGGACGCGTGATCCGCGGCCACAAGCGTTCGTATGCGGACCAGGTGCGTCGCGAAGACATCGCGTCGTACGTGCGCGAGTTGATGAAGGGCCAGCAGCTCGAGATGGCGCTGTGGCTCCGCGAAGGCAAGTTCGACGAGATCATCGAGGGCCGGGCGCCCGGCGGGCTTCACGTGCTCGACTTCCCGCCGAAGGTCGATCTGCAAAAGCTCGCCACCCGCAAGAAGCAGCGGGTGAAGGCCGACGGGGACAGCGTCCGGCAGATTCCCGTCGCGGAGAGCGCCGAGAGCCTCGCGCCCCCGCCGCCGGCGAGCCTCGGGCCCGCGAGCACCGTCCCGGCGCCGCGCGCGCACTTCCGGTTGACCGTCGTGCGCAGTCTGAGCGGCGGGCCAGGGGTCTACGAGCCGATCGGCGACGAAGCGGTCCTCGGGTCGTCGGGGGCCATCAGCTTGCCGGGCGAGCGATTCGCGCACCCGTGCGAGGCGCTCGTGCGATTTCGCAATGGGCGGTTGTGGCTACAGGACTTCGAGGCCGGCAACGGCGTCTTCATGCGCATCCGGGCCCCCGTCGAGCTCGGGCTCGGCGACGAGTTCGTCGTCGGTGACCAGCTGCTGCGCATCGAACGCAACCCGATCCCGAAAGACGGACCCGATCCGGGCCCCACCTACTTCTACTCGTCGCCCAAGTGGATCTCGTCGTTCCGCGTCGTCCAGATCTTCGAGGGCGGAGGGCTCGGCGCGTGCGTGCTGGCGCGCGGCACGACGCTCCAGATCGGCTCTTCGTACGGCGACTTCGTCTTTCCGAGTGATCCCCTTGTGAGCGACCAGCACTGCTTGATCGAGGAGCAGGCGGGCGCGATTCTGCTGACCGATCTCGGTTCGCGTACGGGCGTCTTCGTCCGCATCAAGGGCGAACAAGAGCTCGTCAAGGGCGACGAGCTATTGGTCGGCCGGACACGCATGCTCGTCGAGCTGCTGTCGTAGGCCCGTGACCGGACGGCGGGGGAGGGGACGGACCGCCAGGACGCCAAAGCGCCGGGGCGACTGGAGAGCGGTCCGGGCGACGGTCGCTCTACGCCGCGGCGTGACCGCGCTTCAAGTGCGTCGGCAGCGTGTGGTGCCCGCACACGGGGCAATACGGTGGCCGATGACCGGTGAGCTGCTCTTCCTCGAGCTGCTTCTCTTCGTACGCCTGTTGGACTTCCTCGAGACCCGGCGGCAGGGGTGCCGGTTGCACGCGTACCGCAGCTGCCTCGGCCCACGAGCCGCGCCACGTACAAATGGTGCAGCGAAGCGACTTCTCCATGCGCGGCATTGTGACGGTGCACCCCGCTTCAGAGCAAGCGGCGGGTTACGCGGCGATCAAGAAAGCCAAGGCCGCGAGAGAGAGGCCGCCGCGCACTGCAATTCTACCGTGGGTTCGTCCGCGAGCGCTTCGCCGGCCCGTCAGCCGATCACGTGCACGCGCGTCGAGTTCGTGCTGCCGCTCACCCCGAGGGGGGCGCCGAACACGATCACCACGCGGTCGCCCGGGGCCGCGACGCCCGACGCAAGGAGGTCCCCCGAGCACCAGGTCGCGAGCTGATCGGCGTCCTGCATCACGGGCACGGTCACTTCGCGCGGAACGACACCCCAGTAGAGGGCCATCCGCCGCCGCGTCTTCGGATTCGGCGAGTACGCGATGATCGGCACGTCCGGGCGCGCGAGGCTCACCGCGAGCGCGCTCGAGCCACTCTCCGTGAATGCGACCATGAACTTCGCGCCAATCTCGCGCGCCGTGTTGCACGCGCCCCGCGCCACCGCTTCCGCCACGCTCGATACGCGCGAGGTGTACGGGGTGTGCTCGTAGAACGGGCTCGTCTCCGCCTCGATGGCGATGCGGCTCATCTGCGAGCACGCGAGCATCGGGTGATCGCCCGTCGCGGTTTCGCCCGAGAGCATCACGCAGTCCGTCCCGGAATACACGGCGGTCGCCACGTCGCTCGCCTCGGCGCGCGTAGGCCGCGTCGATTTCGTCATCGACTGGAGCATCTCGGTGGCCACGATCACCGGCCGCCGCACGCGCTTGCCGACCGCGAGGATCTGCCGCTGGATGACCGGAACGCGCTCGGGCGGGAACTCGACCCCGAGGTCACCGCGCGCGACCATGACGCCGTCGCTCGCGGCCGTGATGCTCTCGAGGTTGTCGAGTGCGTCGGGCGTCTCGATCTTCGCGATGACGGGCGTCGGCGAGCCGGCAGCGTTGCAGATCTCTTTGATCTGCAGGATGTCCTCGGCGCGCCGCACGAAGCTCATCGCGACGTAGTCGACGCCGAGCGAGAGGCCGAACGCGAGGTCCTCTTTGTCCTTCTCGGTCAGGGCCGAGATGCGCATCGTCTTGCTCGGCAGGTGGACACCGACGTGATCGCGCATGCCGCCGCCCTGGTCGACCCGCGCGCGCACGCGGTCGCCGGAGACGCCGAGTACGGTGAGGACGAGGCGCCCGTCGTCGAACAAAATGCGGTCGCTGAGGCGCACGTCGGCCGCGAGGCCTTCGTACTGGATCGGAATCACCCGCTCGTCGCTCGACGCTTCGCCTTCGACGAGCGTGATCTCGCAGCCGGTCGGCAGCTCGAACTTCTTCGGGAAGGAACCCGTTCGAATTTTCGGTCCGCAGAGGTCCTGCAAGACGGCGACGGCTTTGCGTTCGGCTTCTGCGGCTTTGCGCAGGCGCGCAAGGCGCGAGCCGTGCTCCTCGTGGGTCCCGTGGGAAAAGTTCAGACGAGCGACGTCCATTCCCGCGGCGATGAGCGCGCGCAGGCCGTCGAGGGAATCGCAGGCCGGACCGAGCGTACAAACGAGCTTCGCACGACGCAGAGAGGACATGGGCAGAGTGGGGTAGAGCTGTGGGGGGGGCTGTAAGGATGGGGCGGAGGGGGTCGAAGGATGGCCCCTTGCTGGAATGCGCGCGGCGAAGCTACTACACGAACGCCGAAGCTTCGAGCCATTCACAATGCCCATCGTCCGCGATCGCACCGGTCTGCTCCGAATCGGGGGGTTGAGCCTCTCCGAGCTCGTGCGCGAAATGAATACCCCCGCGTACGTTTACGACGTGGACGCCATGACGGCGGAGGCGCTTGCGCTCGAGTCGTCGTTCGACGGCGCGCCGCACCTCGTGGCGTATGCCATGAAGGCGAATTCGGCCGGAGGCGTCGTGCGCGCGCTCACCGGCGCGGGCTGCGGCGTGGACATCGTGAGCGGCGCCGAGCTGCGGCTCGCGCGATCGTGCGATGTCCCGCCGGAGCGCATCGTCTTCAGCGGCGTCGCGAAGGACGAGGCGGAGATCGATCTCGCGATCGGGACCGGCCCGCAAGGCATCGGCGCGATTCAGATCGAGAGCGTCGAAGAAGTGGCGCGCGTCGCCGCTCGTGCCCGCGCCCTCGGACGGACGGCGCGTGTGTCTCTGCGCGTCAATCCGAGCGTCGACTTGACGGGGGCGACGCACAAGAACATCGCGACGGGGCACGACGCGGCGAAGTTCGGCGTCCCGCGGGAGGACGCGGTGCGCGCGGTGGCGCTCGTCGAGCAGAGCCCCGAGCTTCGCCTCGTGGGGATGGCCGCGCACGCGGGCTCGCAGTTCATGAGCACGTCGCCGTACCTCGAGTCGGCGCGCGTACTCTTCGGTCTCGTGCGCGGCTTGCGGGAAGAAGGGCGGGCGCGGTCGCTCGCGTACGTGAACTCCGGGGGCGGGTTCGGAGTCGACTACGCCGCGGCCGTCCCCGCTCCGGAGGGCACGGGCGGGCGCGCGGCTGCCGAACGCCCCGCGCGGCCCTTGCCGGCGGACTTCGTTCGCGCCGTGCAAGCCGAGCAACGCGCCGCGGGCCTCGGCGAACTGGCGCTCTACGTCGAGCCGGGCCGGTCGCTCGTGGCGCCCCATGGCGTACTGCTCGCGCGCGTCATCCAGGCCAAAATCGCCGCGCACCGCCGGTGGCTCATGATCGACGCCGGGATGAACGATCTTCTCCGCCCCGCGCTCTACCAGGCGCTCCATCGCATCGTGCCGATCCAGACCACGCTCGCCGAGGCGACCGCGTCGTGGCGCGTCGTCGGTCCCGTCTGCGAAAGCAGCGACGATTTCGGGGATCACGAGCTCCCGCTCGACCCACCGCGCGAGGTCGCCATCCTCGACGCGGGCGCTTACGGGTACGTGATGGCGAGCGTGTACAACGGCCGGCAGCTCCCCGTCGAAGTGTTCGTTCGCGGGGGCCGCGTCGCGTCGCACACCGCCCGCGCCAGCACGGACGCGTGGGTCGCCGAGCGCGCTCGCGCGGGCGGATGACGAGAGCCGGAGTCGTTCGGATGAAGGTGCGAACGACCGAACGACGGGTGCGACGAAGCCTGGGGTTGTCCCTCAGTCCTTTTTCGCCGACGAGCCGCCCGACAGCACCATCATGTGGAACTTCGCGAACTCCGTCTGTCCGAGCGTGTACATCACCTCGGTGACGAGGCGGTACGGCGTCGACGAATCGGCGATCAGAATCGCTTCGCTCTGCGACGGATCCTTGCCCGTCGCCATGCGGATGCGCTTGTCCGAATCGCGCCACGACTGGAGCGCGCTTCCCAGCGGAACGATGAAGTAGTCGTTGCGCGAGCCGCGCTTGTACTTCGCCTCCGTGCCGTACTGTGCGGCGTCCGGCGGAACGGGACACACGACGGTCTCGCCGACGATGATCTGCGACTTCGACACGATGACGGGCAGACCTTCGGGCTCCGAATCGGGCTCGGTGGTGAGAATGCTCTTCGGCAGCTGGAGGTCCTGCGACTGCGGAAGCGACGCGGTCGACGTGCTCAGGCTCTTGAGCAAGAAGACGAGGATGATGGTCATCATGTCCATCATCGCCGTGATGTTCAGGAAGTTGATCTCGGGCTCGACGCGATTGCGCGCGATCGCCTTGCGCAGCTCGCGCTTGTACGTCGCGAGGCCCGCCGGCTTCTGCCGCGGGAGCCTGGGCGCGCCCGGCGCGGTGGGATCGCTGGTCGTCACTTGGGCACTCCGAAGTTGATGTCGGGGAAGAGCACCTGCCCGTCGTCGGTCCGGCGGATCGCGTCGATCGTGCTGATGATGACCTGGAACGGAACGTCCTTGTTCGCCGTCAGAGTGGCCGCCGTTTCGTCGGCTGCTTCGGGTACCTGGTTTTTGAGGCGCTTCGCGCACGCCGTCAGGCTTTCGTAGTCGTAGTCGCCCGCCCCGGATTTCAGGCCGACGGCGACGCCGGAGCCGAGGCCCTGGCAGCCTTCTCCGATGCGCTGGCCGAACGCGGAGACGATGAACCCCTTGTCGATGACGATGACGTTGAGGGAGAGCGACGGCTTCGTCGGCGGGCGGGCGGCGGCTCCGCTCGCGCGCGGCGGCTCCGAATCGATCATCGTGGTGAACGTGACGGAGATCGTCGCGAGGACGAACATCAGCACGTTCGTGACGATGTCGAGGAAGGGCACGATATTGAGCTCACCGCCCTCTTCGTCGGGCGCGAGCTCCCTCGGCATCGAAAGCCGGCGGATGCGGCTCCGCTGCGCGGCGCTGAGTTTTTCGCTGGTGTCGGCCATCGCGGGCTCTTTCGCGATCGCCTAGCTGTTCGGCCGCGCTTGAATGGTGAGCAGGTTGAAGACGCGTTCCTGCGTCGCGTCCAGATCGTGCTGAATGTTCTTCGCGCGCTGATGCAAGAAGAGGTGCGCGATCATGCACGTGACGGCGATCCCGAGTCCGAACGCCGTGTTGTACATGGCTTCCGAAATACCGAGCGACAGCTGCGCCTGGCGCTGCGCGGCGGAGAGGCGCGGATCGGCGACGGCGTTGAACGTCGTGATCAGACCGGTGACCGTGCCGAGCAGTCCGATCAGCGTGGCGATGTTCGCGAGCGACCAGAGCGAACCCACGCGCTTCTCCACCGCAGGCCGGAGCTCGCCGAGCTTTTCGCTCATCGCCGCGTCGATCTCGTCAGGGCCCTTGTTGGCGTGCGTGAGACCCGCCTTCACGAGCTGCAGCGTCGGGTACTCCCCCGCGTCGCAGAGCTTGATCGCCCGATCGATGTTCCCGGCGGTCACGAGCTTCTTGATCTGCGCGAAGAACTCCTTCGAGTTCACGCTGTACTTCGAGAGCTGGAACGCGACGCGCTCGATGACCATCGCGATGACGACTGCGCTCACAATGAGGTTCGCGACCAGGAAAGTGGGCTTCTCCTTGAAGGCGCCCATCAGGCCCCCGCTCCCGCCCGCGGCCTGCGCCGCCTGCTCCGCAACTAGGACCACCAACATTCCCCGCCGCTCCTTTCTTTTACGCTATTCGGGTTCGCGCTTCGCCCGCGTCTCTCTTTTACAGACTCGGCGCGGCCAGTATAGCGGCACGCGATCCCAAAATGGGAAGCTCGAATCGGTCCGCATGCATCGCGAACGAAGCGCGGGACGCGCGTGCCGGGCAGCGCGCCGGGGCACGCGCGGGCCGCGCGGGAAGCGCGCACACACAGCGCACACGGCACGTACGGGCAGCGCACAGGCAGCGCACAGGCAACCGTGTGTGCGGAAGGCGGGGTCAAGCAAGGGCCCTTCACGTTTCGGCATCGAATCCCGATGAGGCCGCATCTTGGCGCTTCTCGCCAAGCCGCGTCTTCGAGCGTTTTAGTGCGCCGCGCGCGGCGCGCGCCGTGAGTGGCTCCGCGCCGCGCGAGCTTGCTCTGCGCTCGATGCGAACCGCGCGACCCCCCCCACCGATGCGGTGATGCGACGACCGAACGCGCGTCCGCGCGATGGTTCGTGGAGCGCCGACGCGCGCATCGCCGGGCGCGCCCGCTCGTGCAGCAACAGGCTCGTTCGTGTTCGCGCTTCGAAGGATCCGAGCAGGAGTCGTCTGCACGGAATGCTCTAACCACGGATGCGCCCCGACCCGAGCCCGCTGCGATGGCGCGTCTCGATTCGCCATCGGCGCTTCGAAATCCATTCCCGCTTTGCCGCCCCATCGGGCACAGCGACGTCGCGCCCCGGTGAACGCGATGAAGCCGCGAGGGCTCGCGCCCAAAGCGTTTTGCCTCGTGACGGAGGCCGTGCCTCCTCGTCAATCCCCAGTACCCGCTGCCATCGCCGGCGCGTCACGTCGCGGATCGAAAAGGAACCTCGCGACGCCGGGTGTGCCCTCGTTTGCCTCTCGAACGAGCGCTCGTGAATCCGAAAAGGGAGCGCTCGAGAGGCAAACAAGAGGCGAACGAGAAGCAAACGAGAAGCAAAGGGCCCTTGGTGGGATCGTCCGGCGTTCGTTTGCGGCGCGTCGGCTCGCAAAACCGGGCGCCCAAGCTCGGCCGCGCCATTCCGTTGCGACTGTACTGCAAAGTTCGCGGAAGCCTTGTATTCTGTGATCTTTTGTGAGGCTCGATCCGCTATGGCGGCACCAAACGCCTTGACGCCCTTTGGTCTCACCTGTCAGGCTCGCCTTGTTCTGCGAATGCGCATGCCGTTCGGCGTACGCGCTTGCTTGGCTCTAAGTCGTTCGGATAGCGTTCCTGCCCCCGCCTGGACGGGCGCAGAGCGCGTGCGCAAACCCGCTGTGAAGCATCATTGAGGTCAACTGCTCGTCGCTCGCCGAGACGCCTTATTCAGGCAAAGGCGTCAGCGCTTCAGGCCGCCGCCGCGGCCGTACGAAGCGACGAAGCGATCGAGCGGCGACCTAAGAAAATCTGACGGAGGACGGTTCGATGGCTGCTGTGTGGAAGCATTTTCGTGAGGGCGGTTGGGGAATGTACGTCATCCTCTTCTGGTCGATCATCACCGTGGGTGTGATCGTCGAGCGGGCGCTCTATCTGTTCGGCGCGTCGATCAACAAAGACGTGTTTTTGGCCACGATGCAGAAGTGCATTCTGGCTGGTGACATCGCCAAGGCCGTCAAGATGTGCTCCGCGGCGAACGCTCCGCTTGCGCGCATCGTGCAGGCCGGGCTCGTAAAGGTGAATCGCCCGGACGAAGAAGTTCAGGCTGCAATGGACGAGGCCGCGCTTCGCGAGATCCCCAAGGTCGCGAAGAACACGGGCTACCTCGCTCTCCTCGCGAACCTCTCGATGCTCAGCGGTCTGCTCGGCACCGTGTCGGGTCTCATCGTGAGCTTCGGCGCCGTCTCCGGAGAGAGCGTCGACCCGAGCCAGAAGGCGCGAATCCTCGCCGAAGGCATCTCGGAAGCGATGAACTGCACCGCGTTCGGCCTCATCGTCGCGATCATCGGCCTCGTCGCCTTCGCCGTGCTCAACGGCAAGACGCAGTCGCTCGAAGACGACATCAACGAGGCTAGCGTCCAGGTGCTGAATCTCGTCGTGACGAATCGTCAAAAGGTGAATATGGCCGGCCTCGGCGGCTGATCCGCGGGAACTTTCACAGCGCATCGAACACCAACACGTTGCGGCACTCGCGGAGCGCGGGTGGCCGCAACGTGCGGATGAGTGAGCAGAGAAAGCGGAGAAGAGCATGGGTGGCGTAGACGTTGGCGGCGGTGGCGGTGGCAAGCGGAAGTCGCTCGATTCGGAGATCAACATGATCCCGATGATCGACCTGCTGATGGTGACGATCTCGTTTTTGCTGATCACCGCGGTGTGGACGCACATGGCGCGCATCAACGCTGACGCGCAGGTGCCCGGTCCCCCCCGGCCGGACGTCGAAGCCGAGAAGACGGAGCCCGAGAAGGTGCTCCACCTCGAGATGACGGCCGAGGACAAGTTTGTTTTGCTCTGGAAGCAGGGCGCGACCACGGTCGATTCGATCGACGTGCCCCGCAAGGATGTCGTGACGCAGCAGGGAGCCACGGAAGTCGTTCGCTTTCCGGACCTCGCCGCGAAGATCGACAGCGAGTGGAAGGCCAAGGGCCAGCACTCGAACCCGACCGATCACAAGCTCGATCAGGCGAATCTGCACACCGACAACAAGACCGAGTTCAAGTACATCATCGGCGTCATCGACGCGGTGTACCAGCCGCATCGCGACATGACGATCGGCCCGAAGACCGAAAAAGTCCCTGCGTTCAACATCACCTTCGCCGTGAACTGAGCCATCGACCATGCCTATTCAGTCGCCCACCCGCCGCCTCATGCATCACGTGGGGCTGGAGTTCGTCGCCAAGAAAGTGTCCGGCGGCGGCAAGCGCGCGACGAGCGCGTCGCTCTCTCTCACGAGCATGATCGACTTTCTCGTCGTCACCGTCGTCTTCTTGCTGATGACGTTCAGCGCGAGCGGCGAGACGCCGATCGCCGCGGGTCTCACGATTCCGAAGGCCGAGAATACGCTCGACATGGTCGACGCGCCCATCGTGGCCGTCGTCGGCAGCCAGATCCTCGTCGACGGAGCGCCCGCGGGCAACACGCGCGCAGTCGAAGAGGGAGACCGCATGCAGCGCATCGACGAGCTCTTCAACATCTTGAAGGCCAAGCGCGAGCTGTGGAAGCAGACGCACCCGAACAAGGACTTCCCGGGCGTCGTGATGCTCCAGATCGACCAGAACATCAAAGCAGTGATCGTGAAGAGCGTGTTCCAGACCGCGGCGTTTGCCGGGTTCCCGAACGTGAGCTTCATGGTGAACAACCTGCCGAAGAGCCACAACAACTAGCCGCCGGCGTGCGGGTCGACCGCCCACGTCGCTAAAACGTCGGGCGGCACGCAAGCCCTCGAGCATGCCGGGGAAATCACCTGGCGGTCTGCCATGTCGGATTTGAGAAAGGGCCCGCGCGGCCTTCCGTCGATTGCGCACGCGCGCGAGCTGCGCGCCAAGCGCGGAGCGACGTGGACGACGCGCGGAGGGCTCCTCGCGGCTGCCGCGGTGGTGCTCGGGTTCGTCGTCCACATGGTGGTGAGCGGCCGGGAGCTGAACGCGGGCAAAGAAGCCCTGCTCGCGAAGCAGCGCGCCGTCGCGGCGACTCTCGGAGCCGAGTGGTTTCCGCTGCGCGACCGCATCGAGAGCGACGTGCACGCGGCCGCGCAAACGGCCGGTCCGAGCTACGGGGGCGATCGCATCGAGCCGGCGGCGCGGACGGGAGCGTTTCGGTCGCAGCCGGGGATCTACCTGCGCATGCGCGTGGCGGACGCGGGAAATGTGGCGAAGGTCGCGGCCGACGCGAAGCGGGACGCCTTCGCGGCGTGCTTGCTCCGCGAGTCCATCGCGAAGCCCGCTGCCGCGTCGTCGGGCACGGTGAGCGGCGCCGCCCGCGACGCGGTCGCCGAGCAGCCCTGGAACCTCGGGCGCGCCTACGCGGCCACGCGGATCCTGAACGACGACTGGGTTCGTTCCGTGAAGGACGCCGACGAGGACATGCGCCTGCGTGTCTTCAACGAGCAGTACGAGAATGCCGTGCGCGACGAGATTCCGGT
>DATHQY010000131.1:0-11870 GCA_035482215.1 Polyangiaceae bacterium
ACCACGCGCGCCGACCGCGCCATCGGCGCCGACCCGCTCCTCCGCTACCTCGCGCTCCTCGAACCGACCGCGCGATCGCCGCACGCCCCCAACGGCCTCGTCGGCACGGCGGCCGAATGAGGTTCGGCCTCATTCACCGCATCATGACCGACGCGCTCGCGACGCTCGGGATCCTCGCCGTCGTCAGCACCGCGTCGCTCAGTCCGTGGAGCAACGTGCTCCTTCTCGTCGGCCTCGCCGCGGCGCTCGCCATTCCGGACAGCTGGCAGGGCACCGCGGCCCTGCGCCACTTCGCGACGCTCGCGCCGCTCGCCCTCCTCGTCGTGCAGGGCGCTCGCCTCGTCCTCGGCCGATCGCCGCTCGACGTCGCCGTCGAATTCGCCGCGCTGCTTCAGGTCGTGCGCCTGGCGACGCGGCGCGGCGCCGTGCACGACCAGCAGATCATCGTCCTCGCGCTGCTCCACTTCGTCGCCGGAACGGTCCTCGGGGGCGGGCTCACCTACGGACTCTGCTTCATCGGATTTCTCGTCGTCGCGCCCGGAGCGCTCGTTCTGAGCCATCTGCGCCGCGAGGTGGAGGGCAACTACCGGCAGGGCGCGCGCGATCGCACCGGACTGCCGGTGGACGTCCCCCGTATTCTCCGCAGCCGCCGCGTGGTCGGGCGCGGATTCCTCGGCGCGACCTGTCTTCTCTCGGTTCCGATTCTGCTCTTCACGACGGCGCTCTTCATTCTGTTCCCGCGCATCGGGCTCTCGCTCCTTCTCCTCAGCCATCCGCACGCGGGGCGCATGATCGGATTTTCCGAGCACGTCGACCTCGGTGACGTCGGCGTTCTTCGCGACGATCCCACGATCGCGCTCCGCTTCGAGGCCCACGACCTGCCCGACCCGCCGCCCATGCGCCTCACGCTTCGCCTGCGCGGGACGGCGTTCGACGCGTACGACGGGCGCGCGTGGGCGCGGACGCTGAAAGACGTGTCGCGCGCGCCCGAGCGCGGACCCGACATGGGCGAGACGTATCCGCTCTTTCGCGCGCCGGACACCAAGCACGATCGCGTCGTCTCGTTCGACCTCGAGCCCATCGATCCGCCCGTCGTGTTCCTGCCTCCCCGCGCCGTCGCCGTCCGCCTTCGCGCCCCCAACGCGATGCTGCTGGGCGAGCCGATGACGTTGCAGCGCGGCGCGGAGGACGAGCTGCGGTACGCCGGCTCGGACACGCGCGGCTTACGCTACGACGTCTTCGTCGCCGGCGACAACGAAGTGCTCTCCGAGCCGATGCCCGCGGCGGATCGGCGGCGCTACCTCGCGCTGCCCGCCGACTTGCCCGCGCGCATCGCGGACCTCGCCCACCAGTGGGCGGACGCGGCGACGACACCGGAAGCCAAGGCGCAGGCCATCGAGCGGCATTTGCGCCGTGAGTTCGCGTACGACCTGCATTCGCCGTCGTCGGGCAAACCGCAACCCGTGGACCACTTCCTCTTCGAGTCGAAGCGCGGGCACTGCGAGTTCTTCTCGACGGCCATGGCGATCATGCTGCGCGAAGTCGGCATCCCCTCGCGCAACGTCACGGGCTTCGTCGGAGGGACCTGGAACCGCTTCGGGCACTACTACGCGGTCCGCCAGGGCGACGCGCACTCGTGGGTCGAGGCGTATCTCGAAGATTCGTCGCCGCCCGCGTGGCGCACGTTCGACCCGACTCCGGCGAGCGGCGCGCAGCCGATCGAGCCGCCGACCGGCCTTTACTACTACATGCGAGACCTGATCGAAGCGCTCTCGCAGCGGTGGAACACCTATGTGGTCGGCTACGATCTGCACAAGCAGGTCCGCCTCTTCGACGACGTGAGCCGCGGTTACGAGCGACTCCGAGCCCGCACGGGCGTCGACCGAGGCCCGTTGCGCCGGCTCACGCGAGGGCCGGTCGTCGCAGGACTCGTGCTGGCTCTCCTGGCCCTCGGCTACTACCTCTGGAAGCAACGCCGCCACCGTGGAGCCGGCGCACCGGCCAAGGCCGCAAACGCGGTCCGCGATCCGCGCGGCGAGGCGAGCGTCGCGCTCTTTCGCGCGCTGGAGTCCGCACTCGCGAACCGAGGCATCACGAGGCCGCCGTCGACCCCTCCGCTACGGCACGCCGAGCAGCTCCAGGCGAACCATCACCCGTTGGGGCCCGAGGTGCTCTCTCTGACGAAAGTGTACATCGAGACGCGCTTCGGCGGGATTGACCTCACCGATGCGACAAAACGGGACTTCGAGTACCGAATTCGTCAGATCCGTACCACCGGACACCTCGAAACACGCGACGTATGACTCCGCGGCGAGCGGGCCTGCCCGCGCCTACGCCGAGAGCTTCCGATTCAGGCTGATCTGCACCGCGTCGCGACGAGCCGGGCGCTTCACGACCCCGTAAACATTGCCGGGACGCGGGCGGGCGTTGCGCGCATCGAACTCGAGGTCCGGCAGGCCCGCTTCGATCCAGGCCAGTACCAGCGGCTCGTCGCGCGGCGCCTCCGACGGCCGGATCTCCAGGAGGCTCACGTGCACGCCGTTCCGCAGCTCGTCGGCCGTGACGGCCCGCTGAATGCTGCCTATGGGCCGCGCGTCCCGCTGGGGGACGAGCCCGTGGCTCCGGTCATACGACTGCACGACGAGCCGATACACGCCGTCGGCGGAGAGCCCGTCGGCACGAACCTCGGCGCGCAAAGCCCCGGCCGCATCGCCCAACGTCGTGGCCGCCACGAGGGCGATCCACGAACCGGCCGCGGCGGCGCGGACCTTGGTGGACGAAGCGAGCTTGCGCGAGTTCATGCTGACGGAACGCTTCAGATGCTAGATCGGTGCCAACTCATGGCTAGTGAGAAGCGGCCACCCGATTTTTCGGTAAGTCATTGATCTTGCGTGGCCCGCTTGGTTCGGCGTGCCTCCCGAGCGGCCATCGTTCGACGCAAGCGTTGGAATCCTGGCCGCGCGGCGTGTCCCCGGGTGTCCGCCGGGCGTCACGGGATGTTGCCTCCCCGACGTGTCATGACAAAACCATCACAGCCAATGGCCGATGGCACAGCCCTGCCTCGGCGGCGGGGCTGTGGACAACGGCTCACCGGAGCGGGGGCGCGTCCGTCGCGGAACGGAAGGTTCCGACGACTCCCGCTCTTAGTTCTGCATCCGGGGCGTGATCGTGAGTTCCCCCGACGCACCCTTGTCGACGAGGAGCGTCGTGCCCGCCGGGAGCTGGCCCGCGAGCACTTTCCGCGCAATCGCGTCCTCGATGCTCCGCTGGATCGCGCGCTTCAGCGGCCGCGCGCCGTACTGCGGATCCCATCCGGCTTGCGCGAGGAAATCCTTCGCGGAGTCGCTGACCTGCATCGACAAGTCACGCCGCGCGAGCCGCTCGGACACGCGCCCCAGCTGGATGTCCACGATCTTCCGGATCTGCGCCGATTCGAGCCGGTTGAATACGACCAAGTCGTCGAGCCGGTTCAAGAACTCCGGCCGGAACACCGCGCGCACGTCGTCGAGCACCGCGTGCCGAATGAGGTCGCGGCGCGTCTCGATGTCGAGGCCCGACCGCGCTTCGATCGCCTGAATATTGGCGGAGCCGAGGTTGCTCGTCAGAATGATGACGGTGTTCTTGAAGTCGACCGTTCGGCCCTGTCCGTCGGTGAGCCGGCCATCATCGAGCACCTGGAGCAGGACGTTCCACACGTCGGCGTGCGCCTTCTCGACTTCGTCGAAGAGGATCACCGAGTACGGCCGCCGTCTCACGGGTTCGGTCAGCTGACCGCCTTCCTCGTACCCGACGTACCCGGGCGGCGCGCCCATGAGGCGCGAGACCGAGTGCTTTTCCATGTACTCGCTCATGTCGAGCCGGATCATCGCCCGCTCGTCGTCGAACAAGAACCCCGCGAGCGCCCGTGCGAGCTCCGTCTTGCCCACGCCTGTCGGCCCGAGAAAGAGGAAGCTTCCGATGGGTCGATTCGGGTCGCCGAGGCCCGCGCGCGCGCGCCGCACGGCGTTGGACACGGTCTCGACAGCCTGGTCTTGCCCGATGACGCGCTTCTTCAGCTCCTCTTCCATGTGAAGGAGCTTCTGCATTTCGCCCTGGATCATCTTGGTGACCGGGATGCCCGTCCACTTCGAGACGATGGCCGCGATGTCTTGATCCGTGACTTCTTCGCGCAGGTACGTCGTCTTCTCCTGCACTTTCGCCAGCGTCTTCCGGAGCTCCTCGATGCGCTTCTCGTACTCGGGGATCTTCCCGTACGAAATCTCGGCGGCCCGCCCCAGATCCCCGCGCCGCTGCGCCTGTTCCGCTTCGCGGCGGAGCGTCTCGATCTCGGGCTGCGCCTTCCGGATCTGGCTGATGATCTCCCGCTCCCGTTGCCACTGCGCCCGCATACCGCTCGACTTTTCCTCGAGCTCGGCAATCTGCCGGTGCACGTCCTCGAGCCGGCTCTTGCTCGCGGCGTCGCGTTCCCGCTTCAGCGCCTGCTGCTCGATCTGCAGCTGCGTGAGCTTGCGCGTCACGTCGTCGATCTCGGCCGGCATGCTGTCGACCTCCATCTTGATCTTCGCCGCGGCTTCGTCGACGAGGTCGATCGCCTTGTCCGGCAAGAACCGATCGGGCACGTACCGGTCGCTCAGCGTCGCCGCCGCCACGAGCGCCGCGTCCTGAATCTGGATGCCGTGGTGCACTTCGTAGCGCTCCTTCAGCCCGCGCAGGATCGCGATCGTGTCGTCCACGGTCGGCTGCGACACGAACACCGGCTGGAAGCGTCGTTCGAGCGCGGCGTCTTTCTCGATCCGCTTGCGGTATTCGTCGAGTGTGGTCGCGCCGATGCAACGGAGCTCGCCGCGCGCGAGCGCGGGCTTCAGCAGATTCGCCGCGTCCATCGAGCCTTCGGCCGCACCGGCGCCCACGATCGTGTGCAGCTCGTCGATGAACAGGATGATCCCGCCCTCCGACGCCTCGACTTCTTTCAGCACCGCCTTCAGCCGGTCTTCGAACTCGCCGCGGTACTTCGCGCCGGCGACGAGCGCACCCATGTCGAGCGCGAAGAGGCGTTTGTCCTTCAGCGACTCCGGAACGTCCCCCCGCGCAATCCGCTGCGCGATGCCTTCGACGATCGCCGTCTTACCGACGCCCGGCTCGCCGATGAGTACGGGGTTGTTCTTGGTCCGCCGCGACAGAACCTGCATCACGCGGCGAATCTCTTCGTCGCGGCCGATGACCGGGTCGGTCTTTCCTTTGCGCGCGGCCTCGCTCAAATCGCGGCAGTACTTCTCGAGAGCCTGGAACTTCCCCTCCGGGTCGCGATCGGTGATTCGTTGGCTGCCTCGAACGCTGGCCAGCGCGGACAGCACTTTCTCGTACCCGACGCCGCCGTGCTGCTCGAAGAGCCCCGCCAGCTCGCGGTCGTGCTTGGCGGCCGCCAGCACGTAGTGCTCCACCGAAGTGAAGTCGTCTTTCAGCTGCTTGGCCTCGTCGTCGGCGCGGCGAATGAGCTCCAGCGAGCGCCGGGAGAGCCCCGGTTGCGCTCCACCGCTCGTGCGAGGAAGCGCACTCACCCGGGCCGCCACCGCCTCGCGCAGCGCTGACACGTCGACACCGGCCTTCTGCAGCAGCGGCGCGGCTACCCCGCCGTCCTGGTCCAGCATGGCCCCCAGAATGTGCTCCGGCGTCACGTCCGGGTTGCCGAACCGCGCGGCCTGCTCGATGGCATCTCGCAGCGCTTCCTGGCTTTTCGTTGTCATCCTCTCGGGACGCATCCTCGTCTCCTTGCCTTCACCCGTGACATTCGTGGCGCGCGAAACGCCGTCGCGCTCGGCGGGCACAAGTCTCCCGACTCGGCTCCCGCGGGCCCGGTGACGGGTTCGCCCGAGCTCGCACCGCCGAACGTAAGGACGCGTTGCCGGGGCGCAAGAACCCCCCCGACACCTGCCCTAAATGTCTAGGTTTTTCGCGGCCAGCGCGTTCTCTTCGATGAACTGACGCCGCGGTTCGACCTGATCGCCCATCAGAATCGAAAAGATCAGGTCGGTCTGCACCGCGTCGTCGAGGCGGACCTGGAGCATGACCCGCTGGTTTGGATCGAGCGTCGTTTCCCAGAGTTGCTCGGGGTTCATCTCGCCGAGCCCCTTGTACCTCTGCAGGTCTACGCCCTTGCGACCTCGTGCGTCGAGGAAGTCCCAGAGCGCGTCCGCGTCTTCGACTTCGACTTCGGGCTTGGCCTTCTCCTTTTCGCCCTCGCGAACGAAGTAGGGCGCCGGGCCGATCGATCGGACATCCTGCTCGATCGCATACAGCTCCTCGTACTCGGCCGAGTCGACCAGGTTCCAGTCGATGATCGACAACCGGGCGGCCGACCCCTGGCGCGGCGTGATCTGGATCCTCGCCGCTCCGTGCTCGACTTCCCAGTCGACCTGGATGTCGATCGGGAGGATGTCCGGCCGTTTCTTCTCGAGCCGCGCGCGGATCAACGGGACGGCCGCTTCGACCTTCTTCCGCTCGCGCAAATCGTTCTTGTCGAGCGCTGCCGCGTGAAGCGCGTTCCCGATGATCGAGGCATCGACTCGCCGGTCGAGCTTGGCGAGCGCGCGCCGAAACCGCCGTAGCCGCTCCGCCAGACGGACGAGCGTGTCACCGGACAGCGATGGCCCTTTCGCAGAGCTCGATCGCACGGAGAGCCCGGCGACGCCGAGCTCGAGAAAGAACAGGTCGAGCGCCGGCTGGTCCTTCAAGTACACGTCCTTCTTGCCGCGCCGGGCGCGAAAGAGCGGAGGCTGGGCGATGTACAGATACCCGCGCTCGAGAATCTCCGGCATCTGCCGATAGAAGAACGTGAGCAAGAGCGTCCGGATATGGCTGCCGTCGACGTCGGCGTCGGTCATCAGCACGATCTGGTGGTACCGGAGCTTCTCGATGTCGAAGCTCCCTTCGCCGATTCCGCAACCCAGCGCGGCGATCAACGTGCCGATCTCGGCGCTCGAGAGCATCTTGTCGAGGCGCGCGCGCTCGACGTTCAGGATCTTCCCCTTGAGTGGCAGGATCGCCTGGAACTTCCGGTCGCGACCTTGTTTGGCCGATCCGCCGGCGCTGTCTCCCTCGACGATGTAGAGCTCCGCTTCGGAGGCGTCGCGCGTCTGGCAGTCCGCGAGTTTGCCCGACAGCGTCGAGTAATCGAGCTGCCCTTTGCGAACGACTTCGCGCGCCTTGCGCGCCGCTTCGCGAGCCTTGGCCGCCATGATCGCTTTCTCGAAGATGCGGCGAGCCGTCTGCGGGTTCTCTTCGAAGAACTGACCGAGCTTGTCGTACACGGTCGATTCGACGATCGTCTTCACTTCGCTAGAGACGAGCTTGTCCTTCGTCTGCGACGCGAAACTCGGGTCGGGGTGCTTGATGCTGATGACGGCCATCATCCCTTCGCGAACGTCTTCGCCTTGAAGGCCGTTCTTCACGTCCTTCAAGAGGTTCTGCGTGGTCCCATAGTTGTTGAACACCTTGGTCAACGCCGCGCGGAGCCCGGTGAGGTGCGTGCCGCCGTCCTTGTTCGGGACGTTGTTCGTGAAGCAGAAGATCTGCTCCTGGTAGCTCGCGTTCCACTGCATCGCGAGTTCGATCCCGATAGGAACGCTACTGCCTTCGACGGGATGCTCCGCGATGACGGAGACGACCCCGTCGTGCACGGGCTCCTTCGCCTTGTTCAGATGCTCGACGAACTCGCGGATCCCGCCCTTGTACTGAAAGACCTCGCTCCGCCCGCCGTCGCGCTCGTCGATCAGATGGATCAAGAAGCCTGCGTTCAGGAACGAGAGCTCGCGCAGGCGGCTCGCGAGGATGTCGTACTGGAAATCGACGACGGAAAAGATCGTCGTGTCGGGCTTGAACGTGATCTTCGTTCCCGTCTTGTCGCTGTCGCCGATCCGCGAGAGCGGAGCGACCGGCGCGCCGCGGCGAAACTCTTGAAAGTGCACGTGCCCTTCGCGCTTGATCTCCATCTTCAGCCATTCGCTGACCGCGTTGACGGCACTGACGCCGACGCCGTGGAGCCCCGCGCTCACTTTGTAGCTTCCGTGATCGAACTTGCCGCCCGCGTGCAAGACCGTCATGACGACTTCGGCCGCGCTGAGGCCTCGGTCCGGCATGATCCCGACGGGGATCCCGCGCCCGTCGTCTTCGACGGAGAGCGATCCGTCGAAGTGAATCGTCACGTCCATGCGCGAGCCGTAGCCACCCAGGTGCTCGTCGACGGCGTTGTCGACGACTTCCCAAACGAGGTGATGAAGGCCCGAGCCGTCGTGCACGTCGCCGATGTACATGCCCGGGCGCTTGCGCACGGCTTCCAGTCCTTCGAGGACGGTGATGCTGGTGCTGTCGTACGTCGACGGGGGCGGGGACGTTTGCGGGGGACTCACGTTGGACATCGGGACGTCAGATCCTTCGAGTGTGTCGCCAGAGGCGCGCCGTCCGGCCAAGAAGAGGCCCACAGGAGCGAGAGGTCGCTCGGAACAACGGCGGGTCGCACGTGCTCCCTGGGAGGGTTTTCGTGGAGAGAGTCTCGGCGACTAGGGCCAGCGAGTATACGTGCGCATGCGCCGCGGCGCAAGCGAATCGCCGGCCAAAACCGCAACGATTTTCGTTAGTTCCATAGATAGTTGGCGGCCGTATCACGGCCGAGATCGCAGGTGCGACGAAGGTCATCCGGGGACGGTCATCCCGAGACCGTTTCGCGGGTCACAACGCCCCGTTCCACACGAAAGTGCCGCACGTCGGAACGGGCCGACGAGCCCTCCAACAACGCGAAGTCGAAGAGCTCCGGCCGCGTCGTGGTCAGAAGGACCTGGCCCTCGCCGCTCTGCAACGTGGCGAGGAGCGCGAGCATTCGTGACCGATCGAGCTCACTCGACACGTCGTCGAGGAGCAACACGGGGAGGACGCCCCGCGCCGCCGCGATGACGCCGATCTCGGCCAGATCGAGCGCCAGGACCACCGCGCGCTGCTGCCCTTGGGAAGCCATCGTGCGCACGGGCTCCGCCGACAACGAGAGGGCCAGGTCGTCGCGATGCGGTCCGACCGAGGCGGTCCCTCGCGCGCGGTCGCGCACCCGCTGGCGCTGGAGCTCGGCGCGAAAGGCGCTGGGGTCCGCTGGGGCGCTCGGCGCGTACCGCACCGCGAGCGAGATCGAAGGCGCGCCGATCCGCGCGAAGGCCGCCTCGGCGAGGGGAGCCAAGAGATCGGCGGAGGCTGCCCTCGCGGCGCCGAGCGCGACTCCGTGATTCACAACGAGCTCCTCCCACCCGTCCAGGTCGCGCGCGTCCGTCCCGCGAAGCTCGAGGGCCCGTTGCCGTCCGCGGAGCGCCTTGGCGTAGCTCTCCGCGTCGGCGAGGGACATGGGGGAGCGATACAGCGAGATCCGGTCGAGGAGCTTTCGCCGCTCCGCACCGGGACCGGACGCGAGAGCGAGCCCGCCCGGATGAAACACGACCGTCGGAGTCAGCACGGCGTACTCGGCGAGGGTCCGCGGCCGGCGTTCGTCGACCCGTACCGAACGAAGGCCGCCGCGGAGCCCGAGAGTCTGCTCGCGCGCGTCGTCCCCCTCGCGCACCACGCCCCGAAGGCTGGCCAAGGGGGATCCCAGCTCGACGAGATCCGCAAGACGCGATGTGCGAAAGCTCTTCGACGTGGCGAGCACGTAGACGGCTTCGAGGAGATTCGTCTTCCCCTGGCCGTTGTCGCCGGCGATGACGTTGAACCGTGCGCCGAGCTCGATGTCGACGCTCGCGAGGTTCCGAAAACTCCGGGCGCGAAGCGATTCGACGACGAGCCGTCGCATGGTGCGAACCGCCGTCGCCCGGAACTCAGATGCGCATGGGCATCACGACCGAGAGAAACTGGCGATCGCCGACCGGACGGACGACGGCAGGATCCAGCTCGCCGCCGAAGCCGAGCTCCACCTCGTCATCCGAAAGCGCACCGAGGACGTCCAGAAAGTACTTCGCGTTGAAGCCGATCGTCAGGTTCGGCCCCTGGTAGTCGACCGGAACTTCGTCGAAAGCCTCGCCGCTGTCGGGCGACTCGCTGGTGATGCGCATGGCCGTGGAGCTCACGTGGAGCTTCACGCCTCCCGTGCGTTCGTTCGCCGCGATCGACACGGCTCGAAGCGAATCGGCGAACGTCGCACGAGGAACCCGCACGCGCTTCTCGCTGTGCTGCGGAATCACCTGCGCGTACGGAGGAAACTGCGCGTCGACGAGCCGAACCGCAAAAGTCATCCCCCCGCCCTGAAAATAGGCCGACGAGCCGCTCTGCGTGATCTGAATCTGCGGACGCGCGGCGTCCTTGCCGAGGTCCTTGGCATCTCCGATGAAGTCGTCGCAGAGGCGCTTCAGCTCCTGAATCGCTTTGAGCGGGATGAGCATCGTCGCGGAGGCCTGACGCCCCGACACTTGCACTTCCATCTTCGAGAGACGATGCCCATCGGTCGTGACCATCCGCACCCGATCGCCGTCCCACTCGAACAACGCCGAGTTGAGATGCGCGCGCGTCTCGTCGGGCGAGATCGAGAAGTGCGTCGATGCGATGAGCTCTTGCAGAACGGCGACATCCAAGGCGAGCGAAGGCGATCCCTCCGCCGGGCTGGGGAGCGGGGGAAAGTCGTCCCCCGACATGCCGCGCAGCGTGTACCGGCGAGCGCTGCCGCCGGCCTTCAGCGTCGTCGTCGAATTGTCCTGCGAGGCAAGATGAATCGGCCCCTCCGGCATCATGCGCACGCGCTCGAGCAGGTCCTTCGCGGAAACGGCGACGCTACCGCCTTTGCTCACGTCGACGGGCAAGCGGCCCACGAGCGCCAAGTACAGGTCCGTTGCGGCGATGCGAAGCGCGCTCGGTCCGTCCACGCTGAGAAGCACGTTGGAGAGCACAGGCATCGTGCTCTTGCGCTCGGCGACGCCTTGCATGCGCGTGACGAGCCGGAGCAGGTCCTTTTTCGTTACCGTGAGTTCCATAGACGAATCTCGACAGCATCCTTAGATTAGATTGGTAGCAGTGTCGATAGAGCCTGTGGATTCCGGGGGAAACGCGAAAAACCGTGGAATGCCATACGTCTATCGTTGACTGGCCCTGCGGATTCAGCAGGGGAGGAGGGGCCCCTTCGCTTGGGGAAGGATGCCCGCGCTCGACTGTCCCGAGGCTTGTCCCGCCATCTGTTCGCAACGTTCCCGGCACCTTTTCCCCATGCTCCGGAGCGCATTCGTGCCGTGCCAGCGGACGGCAGAGCCGGGCGCTCAGGCCGGGATTCGCGAGAGCACGTTCGCCAGCGCGTCGATGAGACCTCGCCGCGCTCGCTCGTAGGTCTGAGGGCCGACCTCGTTGGCCGCACGCGCCTCCTCCAGGAAGAGCAGCTCTTCGAGAATTCGCGCCTTCTGGAGAGCCGGGGATAGCGCCTTCCTGCGCCGCCCTCCGAACGCCGTGAGGACGATGCCGACGAGGACCCCGAACGAAGCCAGAACGGTCGCCACGAGCCGTCCCGGCCCGGGGACGGGCAGGTCGCGAATGCTGATGCTGAGCGACTTCAGCGATCCCTGATCGGGGCGAACTTGTTTTTCCGTGACCAGAAACGACTGGCCCTGGTTGTTTTTGCGAAGGTCGGCCGGGGGAAATCCGGCGGCCGAAAGTTTCACTTCCCCAGCCGCGGCGAGAATCACGCGCGCGATGGCGGCATGCGGCGGCAGTCCCACGTCGAAATCGACGTCCTTCTCCCCGGACCAGGGCAACTGCCAGCGAAACTGAATGCTGCTCTGTCCAGGCGGAAACGTCCCGTGAAGCTTGGCGGCGCCCGTGGCTTCGTCGACGCCCTGTCCGGTCATCGAGGGCTGCGCGCC
>DATHQY010000132.1:0-2532 GCA_035482215.1 Polyangiaceae bacterium
GGCGCCAGGCCGCAGACGAGCGATCCGAGCGAGTAGAGCGCGACCGTCCACGCCAGAACGGTGCGCTTGCCGACGCGGTCGGCCAGGCGGCCCGCGACGATGCCACCGAGGCCGGAGGCGCCGAGCGCGATGCCGAGAATCCAGGCGACCCCCACGGGGGAGAGGAGAAGATCTCTGGAGACCGGGCCTTTGATGAAGCCGAGGAGAACGAGGTCGTAAAAGTCGAACGTCCAACCGAGGAGCGCGAAGAGGTACACGCGGCCGACGTTTGCGCCGGTCGTGGGGACCGCGTCGTTCGCCGGTACCGCGGGCGCCGCGCTCACGGCGGTGGCGCGCCGCGCTGGCGGACGACTTCGTACAGCGCGATGGCGAGCGCCACGGACGCGTTGAGAGAGGCGATCGGACCCGGCATCGGCAAACGCGCGAGCGCGTCGCAAACGCGCTTCACGGTCTTGCGCAGGCCTTTGCCCTCGGCGCCGACGACGAGCGCGACGGGCCTGGTCAGATCCACGGCGTCGAGCAGCGTCGGGCCCGCCATGTCGAGCCCCACGATCGTGACGCCGCGCGCCCGCAAATCATCGAGCGCCGGCGGCAGCGACGGAACCCGGCACAACGTCGCGTGCTCGACGGCCCCCGCCGACGCGCGAAACGCGGCCGGCGACAGAGGCGCGGAGCGGTGCTCGGGCCACATGACGGCGGTGGCGCCCATCGCGACCGACGATCGCAGGACCGCGCCGAAATTCTGTGGATCCTGCACTTCATCGAGCGCCACGAGCAGCGCTCGTTCGTCGAGCGCGATCTCGTCGAGTCGCACGATGCGAAGCTCGGGCGCGAAGGCGATCGTTCCCTGGTGGCGGACGCCGCGCGCCATCCGATCGAGCTCGCCGCGCGCGGCCCGTTCGACCTGCGCCCCCTGGTCGCGCGCGAACCGAGCCAGTGCGTCGAGGACCGAAGCGTCGTCCGGCGACGCGTCGACGAGAACGCGCGCGAGCCTCGCCCCGTGCGCGCGGATCGCTTCGCGCACGGGCTGAATCCCGCAGATCATCCGCGCGCTCTCTGCGCGGGCTCCCGTCACGATGGCTCTAGAGGCAGCTGCAGAGCGGGTCGCCCGGCGTGCAATTGCACGCAGGCCTCTGCGCCGGCGGCGGCTTCTGACCTTGCGCCGGCGGGACGTACGCGGGGCCTCCAGTGGATCGCTTCGGCTCGTTCTGGAGCTGTCCGCGGAGCGAGTCTGCCTGGGCCTTCGCGTCGGCGATCTGCTTCTCGAGGCTCGCGCGCTCCTCGGGGGTGGTCGCCTCGCTGAGCTTCGCCTGTGCCGCCTTCGCCTGTGCCTCGGCCGCGTCCATCGCGACTTCGAGCTCGTGGACACGCTGCTCGGCGGCGGTGGCCTTGTCGTTGTAATTCTTGATGAGAACTCCGCCGACGACCGCGAGCAGAATCAGCACGCCGCCCAGCCCGTAGATCAGGAATTGGAGCCGCCTCTTCGATCCGTCGTGGCTCTGCGCATGCAGGCGCCGCTCGTGCTCCTGCCGCGCCGTCATCTCCGCGAGGCGAGCTTGCGCCTCTGCCTCGGTACGCGCGCGCGTCACGGCCGCTTCCTGGAGGGCGCTGATCTCCGCCTGGCGCTTCTGCTCCTCGAACGAGCGGCGCTGGCGATCCTCTTCCTCGGCACGAAGGCGCGCTTGCTCCGCGGCTTGCCGCTGACGTACTTCTTCGAGGCGGCGCTCCTCTTCTTCGCGCACGCGCCGTTCGGCCTCGAGCTTGTCTTGCTCCTCGCGATGCTGGGCGTCGCGGAGGATCTCCTGAATGGAGACCATCACCGAAGTTTCTTGCCGTTCCGCCATGTTGTTCTCTTCCTGGCCTGGACTGCGGGTGCGCGCGTACGGGAGAAATGACGAGCACGCCGTGCTCGCCGGAAACACGGTTGTAAACGTAGCGATTTGTCCCCGCGTTCGCAAACTCCGAGCAACACGGGACGAAA
Source organism: Polyangiaceae bacterium (assembly GCA_035482215.1). Lineage (GTDB taxonomy): Bacteria > Myxococcota_A > Polyangia > Polyangiales > Polyangiaceae > Palsa-1150. The sequence continues at coordinate 1,982 of DATHQY010000132.1, forward strand.
CAGTGGCTCGCGTTCGTACCGTCCCCGCACGGTCCCTGCCGTCGACCGCTGGAGGCCCTACCGGCGACCGTCGGAGGCGCGCCAGGACGCCGTTGCGCCGCCTTGTCGGGTCCGCCCTCGTCCAGGCCTCGCCCAGCCCTCGCACGCGCGCGCTTCGCTCGGTCCGCGGTTCGGTTTACGTTCCCTTCCGAACATGGCGACCAACGTCAACGCACACATTACGGGCACCGTCTGGAAGATCGAAGTCAACGTGGGCGACGCCGTCACCGAAGGGCAGGTGTGCGTCATCCTCGAATCGATGAAGATGGAGCTTCCGGTCGAAGCGCCTGCGGCGGGTACGGTCTCCGCCATCCACGTGCGACCCGGGCAGCCGGTCGGCGAGGGCGACGCGCTTCTCACGCTCGCGTAGTCGCGGGTGGGCGTGCTTCGCGCGGGACGCGCGCATCCCCTGCACTGCGCGTCCCGGCCCGGATAAGCTTGAAGGGTGAAGACCATTCGCGTCGCCTTCGGGGGGTTCTTGCTGGCCACCGCGCTCGCGGGCGTCTGCGCTC
>DATHQY010000133.1:0-5714 GCA_035482215.1 Polyangiaceae bacterium
CAGCCACGGCGACGTCGCGAAGCGCAGGTACACGAGCGTGTACGCCGCGCCCCAGCCAAGGCGCCCCACCCACGACTGCGCGAGGCGATCGACCGCGGGCCAGCTCGGAAGGCCGCCGTCGAAGCGCGCCTCCGGCTCGACCCGGTTGTACGCGTAGCCGTCGTACGTGTGCTTCGTCGCGAGCATCATCGCGAAGACGTTCTTGTGGTTCCGCGGCGAGTGCGGGTCCTTCGGCGTATCGCTGAAGGCGTGGTGCATGCGGTGGAGGATCCCGTAGCCGCGCGGCGAGAGGAAGCTCGCGCCCTGCGTCGCGTACGTGCAGAGGTAAAAGAACCGCTCCCAGCCCTTCGACATCGTGAACATCCGGTGGGCGCCGTAGCGATGCAGAAAGAAGGTCTGGAAGAAGACGGATAGCTGCCAGTGCGCGACGAAGAAGAGAGCAATGATGACCACTCGGTCCTCCTGAACCGGCGCGAGCCCCGAAGAAGAGGCAGGGCCCGAACCAGCATGCGGCCCGGTTGGTAGCGCTCTTCGGGGTGACAAACCGTCATCATTTCGTCATGTCAGCCAGCCGGTCGGCCGGCGCGGGGAACGCCCGAGGAGGCGGAGGAGCGCCCCCCGGTGGCCAAATTGGCGAGCAAACGGAGCAAGAACGGCCTGGGTCCCGGTCATGCGCGCCACACCTTGGGTACCTCCAGCGGTCGGAGCGCCAGCGGAGCTAGCCGGCGCAAGCCGCGCGCTCACCGCGCGAGGGCGCAGCCGGGACCGCGGCGACCGACCTGTTCAGCGCACGGCGCGGCACGGAGCGTGCGAGATGATCAAACATGCATTCGATGTTCGAATGTGGAGCGAATGCCAAAAAAGGAAGCCCAAAAAAACCAGCCAGCCGTGACAGAGCGATCGTCCGTGAGTAGTCTCTGCGTCGTTATCAATTGTGCCTCGCTCCGACTTGGTCGAATCCAAGGCTCGTCGTTACCCAGGCGAAACCGACGAGACACGTGATTCACGTTTGATTCTCCTATCCTCCAAGGCGCTGAAGTCATTCACGGCCCTGCCTGCAGTTTTCAGCCGAACCCGCCGGGGGAGTCACACCCGAGCTCGCTCTTGCGGCGTTCGTCCAAACCACCGATATCCCGCGCGTTGTCACCTGCACGTCGGCAGTTCGACGAAGCGCGCATGGTCCTAGCCGAGGCGAAGATGAACCTGGAATTGACGGAACCCGAAGCGCGCCTTTTGCGTGCCCAGCTCGTGAGGCACATCGTCGAACTCGAAGACGAGCTGTCGCGCACGCGACAGAACGCGATTGAACGTACGCTGACGTCGGAAATCGGATCGCTGCGAGACGTGTATGGCCGGCTTACATCGATGCTGGATACGGGTACAGAGTCGTCGCGCACGTTTGCCGTGCCCAACGTAGGCGGTGGCGTGGCCGGCATTGGCCACGTTGCGAAGGCAGCACGGTAGAGCCGGTGGCCGCCGACCGCGAAGAACTTCCTCATTTGTGCCCGGGGTGACAGGATTGCGGGGTGCGACTCGGCATCGACTTCGGAACGACGCGAACGGTCGTCGCGGGCGCGGACCGAGGCAATCACCCGGTTCTCGACTTCGTTGACGACGCCGGGGACGCGAGGGGATGGATCCCGACCCTCGTGGCAGAACGCCGCGGGGAACTCCGCTACGGCCTCGACGCCGTGGCGGTCGCGGAAGACCCGTCATTTCACGTGGTGCGGTCGTTCAAGAGGCTGCTTTCGTCGCCGCATCTGGGCCCGTCGGAGACCGTCGCGATCGGTGGGAGCGCCGTAGCGATCGGCGACTTGGTGACCGGTTTTCTCGGACATGTCCGGGAGGCGATTCTCAAGCGGTCCACGCTGAAGCCTCGGGGGCCCCGCGAGCCCGAGATGGTCGCTGTGGTCGGCGTGCCGGCGAACGCGTTCGCCGCGCAGCGCCTCATGACGCTCGACGGGTTCCGGAAGGCCGGATTCACCGTCGCGGCCATGGTCAACGAGCCGTCCGCCGCGGGGTTCGAGTACACGCACCGCCACCGCGACACGCTCACGTCACGCCGTGACACGGTGGTCGTCTACGACCTCGGCGGAGGCACATTTGACGCGTCGCTGGTGCGCATGGCGGGCAAACACCACGAGGTGGTCGGCACGGCGGGCGTGAACCAGCTCGGCGGCGACGATTTCGACGTCGTCTTGGCCCAGGTGGCGCTCGCCGCCGTCCGGATGAAGCTCGCCGACCTGCCGGCGCGCATCGCGGAGCGCTGGATCGAGCAATGCCGGATCGCCAAAGAAGCGCTGAACGCCAATTCCCGCAAGATACCGCTCGACCTCGAAGCCGTGCTCGGGCCTGACGCTCCGAAGCCGGAAGTCAATTTGCCGATTGCTGCGTTCTACGAGGCCTGCACGCCGCTCGTGGAGCAGTCGATCGAAGCGATGGCGCCGCTCATTACGCGCGCGTCGAAGGCCGAGGTGGACGGCCTCGATAGCGACATCGCAGGCATTTACGTCGTCGGCGGAGCCAGCGAGCTCCCCGTCATCGGCCGGGCACTCCGCGAGCGGTTCGGCCGCCGGGTGCACCGTTCCCCCTACCCTTCCGCTGCCGTCGCCATGGGCCTCTCGATCGCCTCGGACGAAGCGGGCGATTTCCAGCTCGTCGACCGCGCGTCGCGCACGTTCGCCGTCTTTCGCGAAGCCGGCGGCGGGAGCGAAATCGTGCTGGATCCCATCTTCGCCCGCGAGGAGGTGCTTCCCGTGAGCGAGGAGCCTACCGTGAGCACCCGCTCCTACCGCGCGGTCCACAACATCGGCCATTACCGCTTCTTCGAGTGCACCGCCGTCGACGAACGGGGCAAACCGAGCGGCGACATGGCCGTTTGCCGCGACGTTCTCTTTCCGTTCGACCCGGCGCTCGCCGAGCGGGCGGATCTCGATTCGATTCCGGTCGAGCGGCGCCCGGGCGACGGCCCGCGCATCGTCGAGCATTACTCGCTCGACCAGAACGGCATCGTTCACGTACGTATCCGGAATGCAGACAACGGCTATGAGCGTGCCTACCGCATCGGCGGGTAGATGCCTGCGCTGACCGCTCAACATCTCAAGAAATCGTTCGGTCCCCAGGTCGTGCTGGAGGACGCGACGTTTTCGCTCGCCCGTGGCGAAAAGGTGGCCCTCATCGGCGCGAACGGCGCCGGCAAATCCACCCTTGCGAAGATCCTGGCGGCCGCCGAGGCGCCGGACGGTGGCACTCTGGCCGTCCGCCGCGGTCTATCGGTGCGCTATCTCCCGCAAGAGCCGGAGCTGGATCCCGACGCGAGCGCGCGCGCCGTCGTGGAGGCCGCGCTCACGCAGTGGCGAAAAGCCACGAACCGGCACGCGGAAGTCACGGAAGCGCTGGGCGATCCCGCGCGAGCGCCCGAGCACGAGGCTCTCGTGGCCGAGCAGGCGGAGCTCGGCGAAGCGATCGATCGTCTGGGCGGCTGGGAGCGCGGCCACGAGGCGCTTCACTTCCTCGACAAGCTCGGCGTGCACGAAGTGGATCGCCCGTGCGGCGCGCGAAGCGGGGGCGAGCGGCGGCGCATCGCGCTCGCTCAGCTTCTGGTGGCGAGCCCGGACATCGCCATTCTCGACGAGCCGACGAACCATCTCGACGCGGATACCGCCGAGTGGCTCGAGACGTACCTCGCGAGCGAGTTCGCCGGCGCCATCGTGCTCGTGACCCACGACCGCTATTTCCTCGACGCCATCGCGCAGCGCATCGTCGAGATCGAACGGGGGCGGCTGACCTCGTATCCAGGCAGCTACGGCGATTACCTGGACAAGAAGGCCGAGCTCCTGGCGCATGAAGAACGCGTCGAGGCGAATCGGCAAAACATCTTGCGGCGCGAGCGCGAGTGGCTTTCGCGCGGTCCCAAAGCGCGCAGCACGAAGCAAAAAGCGCGCATTCAGCGCGCGCACGCCCTCGAGGCCCGCGGGTCCGCCACGGCGGGCCGTCCGGGCGAAGTCTCACTCACCGCGGCGGCGGTGCCGCAACAAGGCAAGACGATCCTCGAGCTCCGCGGACTCGTAGTGGCGGCGGCGCCAGAAACGCCGGCGCTGACCGAGCCGATCGATCTGATACTGACCACAGGCGACCGCGTGGGGATCGTCGGCCCCAACGGCGCAGGGAAGACGACGCTCCTGCGGGCGATCCTCGCAGCCGTCCCGCGCGCGGACGGCGGGGAGCGGGCGCCCGGGCTGGACGGCGCGCCCACCGTCGTGACCGGGCAAGTCGTCGTCGGCAAGAACACGCGCGTCGCGTATCTCGATCAGGCACGCGCGGGCCTCGACGACTCCAAATCCATCTTCGATGACGTTCGCGGCGAAGGCGGCGGCACCGTCGTGAATCTCGGGATTCGCGGCCACGAATCGATGGAGCTCCGTGCCTATCTGGAGCTCTTTCTTTTCGACGGATCCAAACAGCGACAAAAGGTCGGCGCCCTTTCCGGGGGGGAGCGTGCGCGGGTCGCTCTGGCGAAAGTCCTGCGGGAAGGCGCGAATCTCCTGATCTTCGACGAGCCGACGAACGACCTCGATCTGCCGACGCTCGCGGCGCTCGAAGAGATGCTCGAGAGCTACATGGGCTCCGTGCTCGTCGTGACGCACGACCGCGCGTTCCTCGACGGTGTGGCCACATCGATTCTCGCGTTCGACGCGCCCGCCACGGGCTCACGATCGAAGGTGACGCGCTATGCGGGCGGCTACCAGGACTATCTCTCGCAACGGGCTGCCGCGGCGCTCCCAGCGGGGGACTCACGGCGGAAGCCGAGCATCGCACTCGGGGCCGCAGCCCCGCCTTCCGCGCCGCCCGGGGCTTCTGCGCCGCCCGGGGCTTCTGCGCAGCCGGCGCCTTCCGCATGGCCGGCGAAAGCCGCGAAGAACGCCAAGTCGCTCCTGACCCACGCCGAGCGGCTCGAACTCGCGGGGATCCTCGACGCGATCGAGGCAGCCGAGAACCACGTGACCGAAGCCGAGGCGCGTCTTTCGGATCCGACGCTCTATACAGCGCGAAACCACGAAGTCGCGGGGCTGAAGACATCCCTGAAAGACGCGCGCGCGAAGGCCGCCGCGCTCGTGGCACGCTGGGAAAGCCTCGAAGCCAAGAAGGGCTAGCGCTCGCTCGGGTTGGCTCCGTCTTTCTGTCGCGTCGGTCACCGAGCGCGCACCGGCCTTGCCCGAAATCAGCCCCTGTCCGAAGGACATCCCACGCCGGCCCCGGACACCCAACCGGCGCCTCGGGGATGAGCCCGCGCGCCGATACTCCGTCTATAGACGTTCCATTGCCCAGGCAATGAAAGGCCTATAGACAGGCCGGTTTCGCGCGGGTTCGAGGGATACCGCCCGCGGCGACCGCGAAATTTCGCTGGCACTTCCCGACGCTGGCACGCCGTGTGTTCTCAGGCTGGGAATGCACCCCGTGTTTTTCGGTTTGAAGCGCGCGTATTACGCGACGCTCGGGCTCACGCGACGGACGCTCCGCAAAATGGGCCTCACCGCGGCTCGCATGGACATGCTCTACGTGATCCACAAGCCGGGGCGATATTCGACGCAACAAGGCGCGCTGTGGCGGACGCTCGGCGTCTGCCCCTCGGTCGTCAGCCGTATGCTCAAACGGCTCGAGGAAATGGGCTACGTCGAGCGCAACGTCGTGACCAACGACACGCGCAAGCGGAC
>DATHQY010000134.1:0-3158 GCA_035482215.1 Polyangiaceae bacterium
GTCCGCTTGCGCGTGTCGTTGGTCACGACGTTGCGCTCGACGTAGCCCATTTCCTCGAGCCGTTTGAGCATACGGCTGACGACCGAGGGGCAGACGCCGAGCGTCCGCCACAGCGCGCCTTGTTGCGTCGAATATCGCCCCCGCTTGTGGATCACGTAGAGCATGTCCATCCGAGCCGCAGTGAGGCCCATTTTTCGGAGCGTCCGTCGCGTGAGCCCGAGCGTCGCGTAATACGCGCGCTTCAAACCGAAAAACACGGGGTGCATTCCCATCGGGGAAACACATCGCGTGCCAACATCCAGCAGCCCCCTGCGAAACTCTCGCCTCGCCGGGCGAAGCCCAGGAACCCGCGCGAAATGGGCCTAGCTATAGGCGTTTCATTGCCATGGCAATGGAAGGTCTATGGCCAGGATATTCGGCCGCGGGTCCCCCGGAGTTCGCCTCGAGTGTCCTGCGCCGTCGGCGAGTGTCCCTCGGACAGGGGCGACTTCGCGCAACGGCGGCTCCCCTCGCGATCCAAGGGCGTCAGCCGAACGCGAATGCGGACACGACGGCGCCCATCACTTCGTCGCGCAAGACGGCACGCCCTCGGTCTCCTCCCGCGGCTCCGGCGGCGGTCATGAGCGGCATCAAGTGCTCTTCGCGCGGATGGCACTCGCGTGCCGAAGGCGCTGCGGCCCATCCGACGAGCGCCGAGTCGCGCGCCTTCGGCTGGAGCGCCACGGTCTCGTGTAGCCAACCATCGAATCGTGCGGACGGCGCGAGCGCGCCCGGCGTCCGCAAGGCCCGCATGTTGTGGTAGCTCATTCCGCTGCCCACGATGAGGACCCCCTCGTCCCGAAGGGGAGTGAGCGCGCGGCCCATCGCGAGGTGGGCGGCCGGATCGAGATCCGTGCGAAGCGAGAGCTGCACCGTCGGGACTTGCGCTTCGGGATACGCGACCTTGAGCGGCACGAACACGCCGTGATCGAAGCCGCGGTCGGCGTCGGCGCCCGAGTCGATGCCTGCCTCGCCGAGGAGTTTCTGGACGCGCTCGGCCAGCTCGGGTGCACCGGGGGCAGGCCACGTTAGCGCGTACGTGTGCGCTGGAAACCCGCTGTAGTCGTAGATGAGCGACGGCTTGCGCGACGATGTGACCCGCGCGACCGGCGACTCCCAGTGGCCTGATACGACGAGGAGCGCCTTCGGACGCGCCGGCAGCGACGCATCGAGCCCCGCGAGAAATGCGGCGATGCGGTCCCACGTGTTCTTCGGTCCAATCGGCGACCAGTCCATGAAGAAACAGGGGCCGCCGCCGTGCGGAATGAAGAATGTCGGGAGCCGCGCGTTGTCCATTTCACCTCGCGTCACATCGTTGCTCTTGTGAGCGTCGCTCGGGTGAGCGGTACGATCGCTAGTGCAAAGCGCACGGTCCGTAAACGCGTTCGGTTCGCCCGGCGGGAGCCGCCCGTGGGGGATCACCTGTACGCGGCGTACGGTCGAGGTGCGCGACGCTTCCGGTTCGTCTTAATGCGTGTCCACGAGCTTGCTCCGGGTTTACTCTGGGATTCGAAGGAGGCTCGAGGACAAGGATGGCGGCGCAACTCCGAGTCCTGAGCGTCGAAGACTCCGAGAACGATGCGGAGCTCGTGCGGCTGCACCTTCTGCGTACGGGCTGGGCTGTCGAGTCCGTCAGGGTCGAGACCGCGGAGGATATGACGGCGGCTCTCGATGATCGCGAGTGGGACGTCGTGATCGCGGACTATTCGCTGCCTTCGTTCGACGCCACGCGGGCGCTCGCGTTGCTCGAGGCGCGCGGCCAAGACATCCCGGTGATCGTCGTCTCCGGCACCGTCGGTGAAGTGCGCGCGGTCGAGCTGATGCGACTCGGGGCTCGCGATTTCGTCGTCAAGGACGACCTCACGCGCCTCTCGCCCGCGATCGCGCGCGAGCTCCGCGAGGCCGACAACCGAAGGCTCCGGCGGCAGGCCGAACGCGATCGCGAGGACCTCATCGAGCGCCTGCGCCATGCGCTCGACGAAGCCGCCCGCCTCAACATTTCGCTCGAAGAAGCGCACCGATCGAAGGACCAGTTTCTGGCGACGGTGAGCCACGAGCTGCGGACGCCGCTCACGGCCATTCTCGGGTGGGCCCGCATCGCGAGCACGACGACCATCGGCGGGGCCCGCGAGGCTCGCGCCATGCAAGTGATCGAGCGCAACGCGAACGCGATGACGCGCCTCGTGGAAGACTTGCTCGACTTTTCGGGAGCGAGCCGCGGGCAGCTTCGGCTCGACGTCGCGCCGGTCGATTTTTGGGGCGTCGTCGACGAGACGCTGGAGTCTGCGCGGGGATGGGCGCAGCCGAAGGGCGTCCAGATCGAACGGCGCTTCGACCTCGAGTCCGCGCGGGTCATGGGGGACGCCGCGCGCCTCCAGCAAGTGGTCTGGAACCTCGTGAACAACGCGGTGAAGTTCACACCGAAGGGCGGCCGCGTGACCGTGGCGCTCGCGCGCGCCGGGCGATCGATCGAGCTCACGGTGAGCGACACGGGGCAGGGAATTACGCCTGATTTTCTGCCGTTCGTCTTCGAGCCGTTCCGGCAGGCGGACGGGACGCCGACGCGTGTGCACGGGGGTCTCGGCCTCGGCCTCTCGATCGCGCGGTATCTCGTCGAAGTGCAGGGCGGGACGATCGAAGCGCATAGCGACGGCGCGGGCAGCGGCGCGCGCTTCGTCGTGCGGCTGCCGGTCGCCACCGGTAACGCCGCGGCCGCTCCCGAGCGCGGCGAACGAGAACGCGGGGAACGAGGCGACGGCGTCGCTCCGGCGAGCCGCTAGCGCGGGCTCATTTCGAGGCTTTTTTCGCCGCACGCCGCGAGACGTGCGCGGTCGCGGCTGGCACGCGGTCGATGGCGCGGACGTTTCGGCCGAGAGACGTTTCCACGCGTGTCCGCGTTCCGCTGGCGGCGAAGTCGTGATCCTTCATGGACAAAGTCGCACCTGGGGGTACTAGTCTCGCAAGCTGCCATGTGGACTGACGCGCGCGTCGAAGAATCGAAGTTCGATTTTGGGCTTGGTCTTGGTGGAGCGAAGCTCGATTCGGGCGAGTTCCCTTGGGCTTACGGCGACAATCGCATTACCGCCGTCGTCCGCGATCCCGAGTCCGCGTACCTGTAC
>DATHQY010000135.1:0-2196 GCA_035482215.1 Polyangiaceae bacterium
CGGGTATCCCGCCGGGCTCCTTCGCGAGCGCATTCTGCTGGTCGACACGCCGGGCGTGAACGACCTGTCGCTCGCGCGGGCGGACATCACGTACAGCTACATTCCTCGGGCCGACGCGGTGCTGTTCCTGCTCGACGCCGGGCAGATCCTCAAGGAGAGCGAGCGGGTCTTCCTGAACGACAAGCTCCTCAAGGCGTCGCGCGACAAGATCGTGTTCGTCATCACGAAGTGGGACCTTCTCTCCGACGACGAGAAGCGCGAGGCCCTGGCGTACGCGAAGAAGAATCTCTCGTCGCTCGTCCGCGATCCGATCGTCTTTCCGGTCAGCGCGGAGGCCGCGCTGGCGGGCAACGCGGGCGAGAGCGGATTGCCCGAGCTCGTTCGGTACCTGACGAACTTTCTCGCCGAGGAGCGGGGGCGCATCTTGCTCGACAACGCGCTTGGCGAAGGCCTCTTGGCGGCGGAGCTTCTCTCGAAGGGAATCGACGCGCGCCGGCGGGGCATCCACATGAAGAGCGACGAGATCGAACGGCGCATCGCGGCGCTGGAGGGCGATCTCGCGGGCCAGACCGGGACGATCGAGCAACGCCGCGGGCAGATCCGTGAAGACGTGGCGGCGATCAAGGCGTCCGCGCGCAAAGACCTGGATCGATTCGTGGACGACATCTGTCGCCAGCTGCCGAATGTCATCGACTCGGCGAAGCCCCAGGACTTGAAGCAGTTTCTCCCGGCGTTCCTGGAAGATGCATTCAAGCAGTGGGCGGAGGCGGAGACGCGCGACATCGCGACGGAGCTCGAACGGCTCGCGGAAAAGACGATCGCCCTCGTGCGCGAAGACGCGCGCGACAGCGCACGGCGCGTGGCCGCGGTGCTGGGGAGCGATACGCAACGACTCGACGTGCAGGTCGACACGATCAAGTACGACGTGGGCGTCGTCGCGCTGATGTTCGGCGGCGTGGCGCTCATGGCGGTCAATCTCATGGTAGGTGGCGTCCTCGCCGTCGCCGCCCCGGCGATCTTCGCGATGTTCGCGCGCGGCAAGATCCAGGAGGAATTCAAGAAGCGCGCGAAGGCGCTCGCGCCCGAGGTGATGCGCGAGACCGCGAAGAAAGTCGCGCCGAAGCTCGAGGGCCTCATCGAGGACTTCGCGGACAAGCTCGACGCCTGGGTCGTCTCCGCGGGCCAGGAGCTGCACCGCGAGGTGCTCGAAGTCTTGCGGGCGACGCGGGAGGCACGAGGTACAGGCGAAGAAGACGAGGGCAAGTCCCTCGCCGCGGTGAAAGACCAGGCGGATACGCTTGCGAAAGTCACGGAGCGGATCGTCCGCCTTCGCGCCGACCTGTGGGCTCTGCCGGAGCGCGCGCCGAGCGCGGCGTAAGGCGAGGCGACCGTAGATCGCGATCGAGACGAACGACGTCGTTTGGGTCAGTGCCGCACGCGCGCGTCAGGTGGAATCACCGACTGTCCGAATGCCACTCGCCGCCGTCGCGGGACAGACGACGGCGCCGCGAGCCGACCCCCGGCCGGGGATTTCGGCTGTGGGCTTTCCATTGCCTGGGCAATGAAGGGCCGATAGTTCGGCCATTTTCGCGCGGGTTCGAGGATGACTCCGCGGGGACGGCGCGTTCGCATGGGCGCTTCGGTGTGTTGGCACGCAACGTGTTTCTTTTGACGGGAATGCACCCCGTATTCTTCGGTCTGAAGCGCGCGTACTACGCGACCCTCGGCCTTACCCGACGGACGCTGCGCAAAATGGGCCTCACCGCAGCGCGCATGGATATGCTCTACGTGATTCACAAGAGAGGGCGATATTCGACGCAACAAGGTGCACTGTGGCGCACCCTCGGAGTCTGCCCATCAGTCGTCAGCCGTATGCTCAAGAGGCTCGAGCAAATGGGCTACGTCGAGCGCGATGTGGTGACCAACGATACGCGCCGCCGGACGGTTAAGCTCACGGTCCGAGGGCGGGCGCGCATTCTACGCGCAATACGGCAATTCATCGGATGGGGTTATGCCCAGCTGGCGCTCCATTCGGCGCTCGAGCCCCGGCACTGGCACAGCGAATGGCGCACGCACGTTGCGGTATCGCGCGCGGAGGAGTTTCTCCGTGTGATAAGGGTCGCCTTCGGCGACCGCGCGTCGTTCGTCGTCTACACCAGCGGTTTGCGCGACGACCAGCTGCCGCGTGCGACGAGC
>DATHQY010000136.1:0-9124 GCA_035482215.1 Polyangiaceae bacterium
CGTGACCGCGGCGAGCGCGAAGATGTCCGCCCGCGGATCGAGCGTCTCGAGGCCCTGGGCCTGTTCCGGCGCCATGTAGTAGGGGCTTCCGATCGTCGTTCCGAGGACCGTGAGCTTCTTGGTCGAGGGCGTCGCGGTCACTTTCGCGCTGCCGAAATCGAGCAGCTTCACGACGTCGCCTTCGCGCGTGCCGCACAAGAAGAGATTGTCGGGCTTCAAGTCGCGGTGCACGAAGCCGCGCGCGTGCGCCTCGTCGAGGCCGATCGCCACCTGCGACATCATCCGAATGATTCGCTCGGGCGGAAGCACGCCTTCGCGCTTCAGCACGTACCGGAGCTCCTCGCCGTCGAGGAACTCCATGATGAGGAGCCACGTCTTCGAGGCTTCATCGCGCTGGAAGTCGCGTACCTCCACGATGTGCTCGTGCGGAAGGAGCGCGCTGATTTCGTATTCGCGCTTGAAGCGCTCGAGCGCCACCTCGTCTTTCGAGACATGGTCGTGCAGCACTTTGAGGGCGATGCGCGAGTCCGTCTGGCGGTCGATGCCCTCGTACACGCGCCCCATCCCGCCGTCCGCGACGATGCGTCGGATCTCGTAACGGTTCGCGAGGCGCGTGCCGATGCGAGAGTCGTCGGCCGAAGGCGCCACCGGCGCGAGGCTCGCGGTCAAAAGGGCTGTGCCGTCTGCCGGACAGAAGCCCGCGTCGTCAGGCAGAACGCGCTGGCACAGGGAGCAAACCTTCATCGAAGGAGCGGCTCGTGCGCTCAGCTTCGCGTGGGCGATGCCGGCGCGCTCGCAGGCCCGGCGGCGCCCACGCTCTGCGGCGGCATGAAGTAGATGATGCGGTTGCACGACGGGCACTGCTCGAGCGTCGGCTCACGCCGTAGCCGGTGAAAGAGCTGCGGCGGAAGGGCCATGTGGCAGGCCTTGCAGGTGCCGTCGATGACCTGCGCGATCGCCGTGCCGCGCTTCGATCGAATCGCGTCGTAGCGGCGGTAGAGCACCGGGGGCAACGCCTTGACGGCCACCGCGCGCTCCGCGTTCTTCTCCTGCGCCCGCGCTTCGGCCACCGAGAGCTTCGAGCTGATGTCACCTTCTTGCGATCCCAGATCGGCGACGATCTTCGCGTGCTCGGCTTCGGTCGCCTCGATCTGCTGGCGGGCCGCATCCGCGCTGGCGGAGAGCTTCCCTATTTCTTCCTCGCGGTCGCGCACGAGCTTTCGCAGCTCTTCGAGCTCGCGCTGCGCCGCGTTCGACTCGCGCTCGGTCCGCGACCGGGAGAGCTTCTCGCGCGAATGATCCAGTTGCTGGGTCATGTTGCGCACGTCGTGAATGAGCTCTCCTCGCGTCTTCTCCATGGCCGCCAGGGAGGCCCGATCCGCGGCGAGCTTCTCGTCGAGCTTGGCGATGCCCGATTGCAGCCCGCTAAGCGTGGAACGCTCTTGCGCGAGCGCGTCTTGGATCTCTTTGAGTTCTGCGTCGATCTGCGCGAGCTTTTCGAGCGCGCGAATCTGGTCGGGGATGCTCAATGCGTCACTCCGGAACGATGAAAAATGGATGGCGAATTACATAGCGCAGGGGGCGCACTTGTGCGACGCCCCGCGGGAAAGGCCGCGAACGGTTTGCGGAGGCGGGCGCGAACGCCGTTGTGACGCCCCCGTGCACGCCCCTCGCGCACGCCCCTCGTGAAGGCGTGCGCAATGCGTGGGCCCACCTGGGTTCGAACCAGGAACAACCCGGTTATGAGCCGGGGGCTCTGACCGATTGAGCTATGGGCCCGTGCTCTCGATGCTGGGCGGTCCTGGCATTGGCCGCCGTGGGCACCGTACGCGTCGGTGGGACCAAGACGACCGTGACGGGCGCCGAATGCCACGGGCGGGGAAGGTAGTCGAAACGAGCCCGTGACGGAAGCCGCGCTTCGAACGCCGCCCTAAAGCGTGCAGGCGAAGACACGCAGCTGGGCTGCCGGGTCGAGGGGGGAGGCCACGAGGACGCGACGCGCTCCGCCGCCGGTGGACGTGTTGTCCCGAGGCGCGCCCGCGCCCCGGGGCGCGTCCCGAAGAAACGCGAGGGGCCTCGCTTCGCTCATTTCGTCCTCGGCACTCGGCTTGCCGGCAGGCGCGCCTTCCGCGTCGAGGGGAAGGAGCCGCAGTTGTTCGTGGGGACCAATCCACACGAGCCACGGCGGATCTCCGTCGACGAGCGCCGGGCCCCCGCGCCCCAGGCCGTCGCTCGGAAACGCCACCGGCGGCTCGACCGCGTCGCCCACGATGCGCACGCGAAGCAGCTCGCCCCCCGACGCGTCGACCGCTTCGCCATCGTCGCGCGCGACGACGAGGAGCGTCGGTCGCTGGGCGGCCGGCAGGGCTCGGACGTCGTACGCCGACACGTGACCCGAGGCCGGCGTCAGCCTGCGCACCGGCCCCGCCGGAACGCCGCGCTCGTCGAGCATCACCGATTCCAACCAGCCGAACGAGCGGGCTTCGCCGGTGGCTTCGACCTCCGCGGCGTCCAGCGCAACGCCTGGCTCGGGCTTTCGCGCGATCCACAGAACGACGGACCCCGCGCCGTAACTCACGAGCCGCGGCGCCTCCGCATCGGACTCGGGGGGCGACACGTCGTGCACGGAGCTTGCGCTCGCGAGCGGCGCCGGGCCGGGCGCCGCAGAAGAGCTCGTCCGATCGCCGAGAGGCACGGTCGTCGCGCGAATGACGCCGTGGCCCGCGCGCGAGGCTTCGTCCCACACCACCACCACGGACGATCGCGCCGGTGGAGCGGACGGCCCCGACGGCGCGGGATGCGCGAGGCCCGCGAGGGCGACGTCGAAGGAAAGCGAGTCGTCCCGCTGCTGCGGCACGTCGAGGATCGCCTTGGCCTCCCCGGTCGCGGGCACGTCGTAGAGAACGAGATGGCGGGCCCTGGCGCCACCGTTCGCCGCCCCGGCGTCCGGCGCGATCGAATACGCGCCCGCGATCAGGTCGCCGCCGGCGAGGAGCAGCCGCGGCGGCGGCGCGTCCCCGAGCGTGGGACCCAAGTCGACGAGAGCGGACAGGCTTTTCACACCGTGAACGTCGGCGCCCGCGCTCACGAGCCCCACAGCCGCCTCGAGACCGCGGGCCGTTCGGTGCAGCAGGCTCACCGCGTAGCCGGCGGGAGCTTCGATCGCGTCGCCGAGTTCGAGGTCGTTCGGCGCCCCGTCGGCGTCCAGGGCGATCGCCGGGTCGGCCGCGCGGCAACGCGCGGGTGCGATCCGCGGTCCGGGCCCGGAGGCGCCCGCCTCCGCTTCGACGCTCGCCTGGCCCGTCGCCTGGACGATCGCCTCGGCGCCGGCCTCCACGGCGCCGGAAGACTCGCCCGTCGCTTCGACGGGCGCCGCCTTGCGGCACGCCGTCATCGCGACGAAGAGCACGGCGCCGAGGACCGATTCAGTGCGCGTCGGCATCCGGCTGCGCCGTTCGCGGCGCCGCGTCTTCGAGGTCCATGAACCCGTCCAGCACCTCGAGCGCGAGTTCGTGCCGTTCGAACGGAGGCATGATGTACGCGCCGGCCACGCGATCGCGGACGGCGGCGAGCATCTCGCGCGCGATCGCGACGCCTTCTTTGCGCGCCTCGGCCTGGCTGCCCGCTTTGCGCATGCGCTCGCGAATGGCCTCGGGGACCTGCATGCCGGGCACTTCGTTGTGCAAAAACTCCGCGTTGCGATAGCTCGCGAGCGGCAGGAGGCCGACGAGCACGGGCAGCTCGAGCGGCGCGATGTCCACCAGGAATTTGTCGAGCACGTCGGCCGAATACACGGGCTGCGTCATCACGAGCTCGGCGCCGGCGGCCTTCTTGTCGCGAAGCCGCGAGATTTCGCGCGCGTAGTTGAGCGCGGCCGGCTCGGCGCCGGTCGCCAGCACGAACCGCGTCGCCGCCCCGAGCGGCTTGCCGCCTGGATCGACGCCTTGGTTCAACCGCGACGCGAGCTTCAAAATCCCCACCGAATCGAGGTCGTAGACGGCCGTCGAGTCGGGATAATCGCCCATCTTCGGCGGGTCGCCCGTGATGACGACGAGGTTTCGCACGCCGAGGTCGTGCGCACCCAGGAGGTGCGCGATCGTGCCGAGCAAATTGCGGTCGCGACCGCACACGTGGAGGATCGTCTCGATGCCCGCCTCGCGCGTCGCCCGCGCGGCGAGCGCGAGATTGCTCATGCGTGCCTGGGCGCGCGCGCCGTCCGCGATGTTGACGACGTCGACCCCCGCGCGCTTCAGCATCTTCGCCGCCGCGATGGCGCGCGCGGGATCCAGGCCGACCGGGGGATTCACTTCGACGGAGACGACGAACTTGCCGCGCGCGATCTTCGCCGCGAGCTCGCTCTTCTCCGCGAACGGCCCCGGCGGGATCGAGCCCGCGGGCGCGACTTCACGCGTCGCGGCGCCCGGCCCGAGAAACGACGCCTGCGACGCTTCGTTCGCGGCCGGGACTTCGAGATCGCCCGCCGCCATCCGCGCCGACGCGGCGATCCGGCGCGTGTGCTCGGGCGTCGTTCCGCAGCAGCCGCCGACGAGGCGTACGCCCAGCCGGAACATGCGCTGGGCGTAGACGCCGAAGTATTCGGGCGTCGACACGTAGACCATGCGCTCGTCGACGCGCCGAGGCAGACCGGCGTTCGGGGCGGCGAAGATGGGCAGCCCCACGCCGACCATCTTCTCGACCGCCGAAAGCACCGCCATGGGCCCGTCCGAGCAGTTGACCCCGACGACGCTCGCGCCCCACTCGCGCATGAGACGGGCGACTTCCTCGGCCGGCGTGCCTTCGGCCATCCGCCCGTTCTCGTCGAGCGACGCGCTCGCGATGACGGGCACGCGGCCCTCCGCGGCCGTCACCGCGGCTTCGACCGCGACGCGAAGCTCGGGCGTCTGCCGCAGCGTTTCGACGAGCAGCGCATCGACCCCGGCTTCGACGAGCGTGCGCGCTTGCTCGAGGAGGACGGCTTTCACTTTCTCGAGGTCTTGCGACGGCCGGTGGTCGGCGGCGTTGTGCGCTTCGCGCGCCTCGCCGAGGAAGTAGCCGCTCGGTCCGATGGCCCCGACGACGTACGCCTGCGTGCCGGCGGCCTGCCGCGCGATGCGGACCCCCGCCTCGTTCAGATCCTTCACGCGCGAGGAGAGGCCGTACTTCTCCAGGCGGAGCGCGTTCGCGCCGAAGGTGTTCGACTCGATGACCTGCGCGCCCGCGCGCACGTAGTCGTCGTGCACTTTGGCCACGAGCTCGGGCCGCGTGACGTTCAGCTCTTCGAAGCAGGCGTTGAAGAGGATGCCGCGTTCGTAGAGCTGCGTGCCCATCGCCCCGTCGACGGTGAGAACGCCGTGCTGCGCGGCATCGAGGAACGTACGGCGGGGGCGCGAGGAAGACATGGTCTTCTACCCCCTCGTACGGCTTCGCGGCACCTCACGCAAGTCGCATGCTCGTGCGCCCTCGCGCCTTCCTCAACCGGGAGGCCACGCGAGCGCGCGGCCGCCGAGGACGTGGCAATGCAAATGAAAGACGCTCTGGCCCGCGTCCGGCCCTTCGTTCACGACGAGGCGGTACCCCGATTCGTCGAGCCCGAGGTCGGTGGCGACTTTCTGGGCGGCGGCGAGGACGTGGCCGAACGTCTCGGCCGTCGCGTCGCGCGCCCCGCCGACGTGCACGCGAGGGACGACGAGCGCGTGCGCGGGGGCCACGGGGCGGATGTCGCGGAAAGCGATGACGTGTTCGTTCTCGAAGAGGAGCGTCGCCGGAATCGTCCGCGCGACAATCTTGCAGAAGAGGCAATCGGTCATGGTCAAACTCCGTGCGCCCCGTCGATCTCCGCGAGCCGCAGACCCGCCGAGAGCCTCCGCAGCGCCGTATCGATGCGGGCGCGGTCTTCATCGTCGGCCGCGAGGCCGGCCACGCTCGCGCGTCCCGCGAGGTACGCGACGCACGAGTATTCGAGGTCCGTCAGGACGGCGCGCCGGCTGATGCGAATGCCCGGCACCCGGTAGCGAAGCTCGCGAACGCCGGACTGGGGGAGCACTTCGAGCGACTCGACTTTGCCTTCGGCGCCCGTCAGCTGGCGCACGATCCCGCGGAGCAACGCCGCGCGCACGCGCACGCGGCGCATTTCCGGGTCTTCGAAGAGCGCGAAGTTCCGGTTTCGCGACAGGAGCGCAGGCACCAGCGTCATCCCGGCCACCAGGGCGTCACGCTCGTGGGGGTTGCGCATGGCGAGCTTCAGCCCTCCTCGTCGTCGCTCGCCAGGGGGGTCGGGCCTGCGAGCGCGATGCCCGCCGCCTGCAGGCGCTCGGCCTGGTGGTTCGTGCGGAGGGCCGTGACGATCTCGTCGAGATCGCCGTTGATGACGCGATCGAGCTTCGCGAGGGTGAGGCGGATGCGATGGTCGGTCACGCGGTTCTGCGGGAAATTGTACGTCCGAATTTTCTGGGAGCGCTCCCCCGTCGACACCATGCTCCGTCGCGTCTGTGCTTCTTGCTGCTCCTGCCGCTCGCGCTCGAGGTCGAGCAGCCGGCTCCGCAGCACTTTCAGGGCCTTCGCCTTGTTCTTCAGCTGGGACCGCTCGTCCTGGCATTTGACGATGATGCCGCTCGGCTTGTGCAGAATCTGGACGGCGCTGTTCGTCGTGTTGACGCCCTGCCCGCCCGGACCGCCGCTCGCCGCGATGCTGATCTCGAGGTCCTTCTCGTCGAGCTGGACGTCCACGTCGTCCGCTTCCGGAAGGACCGCCACGGTCGCCGTCGACGTGTGAATGCGTCCCTGCGTCTCGGTCGCCGGTACGCGTTGGACGCGGTGGACGCCGCCCTCGAACCGCAGCTGCGAGTAGACTTCACGCCCGGCCACGAGCGCGATGCACTCCTTGATGCCGCCGGTCGCGCTCTCGCTCACGTTCAGGATCTCGATCTTCCAGCCCTTGACCTCGGCGTAGCGCGAATACATCCGGAAGAGATCGGCCGCGAAAAGCGCGGCTTCTTCGCCGCCCTCCCCGCTTCGGATCTCGAGGATGACGTTCTTCTTCTCGTTCGGATCGGGCGGCAGCAAGAGGAGCTGGATGCTCTGCGTGAGCTCCGCCTTCTCGGCCGCGAGCAGCGGCAGCTCCGCCTGCGCGAGATCGCGCAGCTCCGGGTCCGCGAGCGCCTCTTCGTTCTCGCGAATCGTCTTTTCGACGGCCTGGTACCGGCCGAACGCTCCGACGAGCGGCTCGAGATCCGAGCGTTCTTTGTTGAGCTTCGTCGACTTGGCGCGATCGCTCAGGACATCGGGCCGGCAGAGGACCTCGGCCAGCTCGCCATAACGACGCACCAATTGTTCGAGCCGTTCAATCGGAAGCATGGACGCGACGCCGAGCGTGCCTCAGCGAAGGCTGTCGGCGCAAACGAGAGCTTCGTAGTCGGCGAAGCGCACGTCGCCTTCGTTCGCTTCGCGTACCGGCGCCATGCGAAACAACGTGACGCGGAGGCTCGCCAGCGCCACTTCGAGCTGCGTGTCGTCGGGCTCCGCGGTCGTGATCTTCTGCACCCAGAATCCCGGCCAGAGAAGAACGCGGAGAGGCCCGCTCGTGAAGTAGCGCGCAAAGACGCGCTGGAGCTCGAACGTCACGGCGACGAGCACCGGCAAGAACGGCAGCTTGGCAGCGAAAAAGAGCACGTTGTCGAGCACGGCGCTGCCCGTCGCAATGCGCGGAAGGAGCGCTCCCAAGAGCGTGAACATGACGATCGAGACGATCGCCACCATCACGAGAAATGTGGTCCCGCATCGGGGATGAAGCGTCGTCTTCGCCCGGGCGTTCGCGACCGTGAGCGCTTCGCCGGCTTCGTACGTGCTGATCGTCTTGTGCTCGGCGCCGTGGTACTGGAAGACGCGCCGGATCTCGGGGATTCGCCGGATCGTGACCATGTAGCCCACGACGATCGCGAGCTTGAGCACCCCGGTGATCGCCTGAAAGGCGGCGCTCTGCACGGGCAGCCCGAGGCCCAGAAGGCGATTGATTCCGGCCGCGGCGAGCTGCGGCAGCGCGACGAAGAAGGCGATCGCGATCGCGAGCATGACGATGCCGCCCGCGCCGCCTTTGCGGTCGCTCGCGGCGGGCTGCGCACTTGAGCCCGCGCCGTCGTCGTTCGAAAGCGCGGCCACGGCGAGCCCGAGCGCACCGAATACGTTGAGCGGAGGCACGCCGCGCGCGGCCGCCGTCTGCATGTCCGCTTCGGCTTGCTCCACGCTGAAGCGCAGCGCTTCGCTCCCCATCCGGAGCGACTCCACGAGCGTCGCGACCCCGCGGATCAGGGGCCACCCCCAAATGCCGCGGGGCACCTCGACCATCGCGCGTTCGCGCACGTGCAGGCTGCCGTCCGCACGGCGCACCACGACCGCGAACGAGCTGGGCGCTCGCATCATGACCCCTTCGAGGACGGCTTGCCCGCCTATGTACGGACGCATGGGAGCGGAGGGCGTGCGCGAGGGCATGGGCCTTCGGAGCGACCGGACCGGCGTCCGGTGGCTATTTCGCCTCGGCGGCCTTGGGCGCGCTGGCCTCGGCGGCCTTGGGCACGTTGACCTTCTTCTCGTACCGCTTACGGAACCGATCGACGCGGCCCGCGGTGTCGATGAGCTTCTGCGTGCCCGTGTAGAACGGATGACACGCCGAGCAGACGTCAATCTGGAAGTCGCCACGCGTCGAGCGGGTGACGAACTGCGATCCGCAGGCGCAAGTAACGCGCGCGGCGGGGTAATTGGGGTGAATGCCTTCCTTCATAGCGACCGCTCAAAGTAATGGCTCTTGGCCACTCTCGCAAGGCGCGGAAAGGCAAGAGCCCAGAAAGCAAGGGCGGACAGCGCTCAGAAAAGCAAGAGCGGACAGCGCTCAGAACGGAATGTCGTCGTCCCCGCCGCCTGGGCTTCCCCCGGACGGCTCAGCAAAGTCGTCGAACGGCGCGTCCGCGGCCTCGCGCGACGGCCGCGCCGAGCCCCCCGCCCGCGCTCCCGTCTCGCGTGCACCTCCGTCTCGTTCCCGCGGACCTTCGCCCTCGCTGCGGCCGCGGCCCGATCCCGGAAGCACGACGTTGTTCGCCACGACCTCGGTCGAGTAGCGCTTCTCGCCGTTCTT
>DATHQY010000137.1:0-3887 GCA_035482215.1 Polyangiaceae bacterium
CTAGCGAGCGCAAGTGAGTCGTTTCCGCCCCGGCCGAGCGCTTGCATTGCGACGCCCTCATGGATTCACTCATCGGTCTCGTCGTCGCGCTCCTGATCGCGTGCCTGATTTTCTACATGCTCTATTGGCTGATCGGGCTCATCGTCGCGGTCGCGCCCCCGCCCATGCAGGCGCCCGTGCGTCTCATCTTGACGATCCTGCTCGTGCTTTTTGCGATTTCGTTCTTGCTCGGCGAGGGCGGAGTGTGGGGAACGTGGGGGTACGGCTACCACTCGCATTGGAACCGCTGAGCGCTGTGGCCTGCATGCGGCTTTCGCGGCCACCACGCGGCCACTGACACGCGCGCTAGAATGCGCGGGTGGCCGCGGAGGACGATTTCTACAAGAATCCCGCCGACGGCCGTCCGCTCGTCGCGCGGCCGCGCACGGGCAAGCCCTCCAAGGCCATTCAGCCTTCGGAAGTGGCCTTCGCCCAGCGAAGCGCGCGCGACCTTCGCGCAAAGGGGTACTCCCCCGAACAAATCGCGCGGGGGCTCTGCGCGGCAATGGGCCGCACGGTCACGCCAGAGATGGTCGAAGGATGGCTAGGCCCTTGAGCTGGCTCGCGTTGGCGATCGCACTCGCAACGAGCCTCAACGTCGCCTGGCAATGGGATGCGTTGCTACGCGACGTTCGCATCGCCCGGGAAGACGCACACCGGGAAGCGCCCCAGTAGGTCGCCCTTCACCGCGTCGAGGTCGACCGCGACGCCCCCGAGCCGCTGGTTGAACGGAAACTGCTGCTGCATGCACCAGCTACAAGTCGCCGGCGCCACCACGATGCTGCCGCTCTTCCAATACCGTACGACCTTGAGACCGTAGAGCCGCTCGGGCGTCAGATCCTTCGGCAAGCCATACCCGAAGTAGCCGCCGGGCATGAAACCGTCGCCGATCGCGACGTTGCACCACGCGGCGTCGTACGCGGCGCAATCGTCGGCGGTCGTGCCGACGGCCGGCCCCTCCATGTCGTAGAAGATCGTGCAGCCTTGCGGGACGCCGGCGTCGACCGCGGCGTCGCACGCCGCACGGCCGTCGGCCTCACCGTCCTTCGCGTTGGGCAGAAAGAGCCCCGCCTTGCGCGTGTGTTGCACGCACCCGATCGCGAGGCCCTCCGCAAGGCACGCTTCGAGCTCCACGACGTCGAGGTCTTCCCCGAGAAGGTTGCCGCTCAGCGGCACGTAGCGCATCGCGAAGTCGATTTCGGCTTTGCGCAAGTCGGCCGCGGAGAGCGCGGAGAGCTTGGTGTTGCAATCAACCCCGCGCATGCCGGCGGTGAGCGCGCGCACGACGGGATTCAATTGAGCATCTCCTTCAAGGGGGCGCCCGTCAGCGCGACCATGTGCTCGTCCGAGACGCTGCCGACGGGCGCGCGGCCGTTCATCGCGCGGACGAACGACTCGCAGAGAGGGTAGCGGTGGCCGATGATTTCGAGCTCGTCGTCGTACGCGACGGGGCCGTGGCAGTACGGGCAGCGACCGCGCTGGACGCTCATCGATCGTCCCTGTCGCGATCGCGCCCCTCGCCCCCAAGCATTTCGTCGATGCGTTCGCTCGCCACGGAGAAGCGATCTTCCACTTGCTTGGCGATCGTGCGCCCATCGCGAAGAACGCTCTTCATCGCCGACGCGGCCGCGCGCCCGCCGATGCGCCCAAACCCGATCAAAATCTGGCGCGAGAGCTCGTGGAGAACTTGTTTAGCCATCGGCTTTGGGGAATTTGAGGTCTTCGTTCACGTCGACCGCGACGTCAACCGCCGCGATCGAGGCCTGCGTCGCGGCCGCGGCGTTCTTTTGATCGATCGCGTCCTTGACCGCGTTGAAGAGGTCCCCGAGCTCCGGCAGCTCGGCGTCGAAGAGCTGCGCGACCGTGATCACATCGCCGAGGAGGCTCATTGGCTGTCTCCCTTCGCATCGGGGGCCGCAACGGGAGCCGCGTCGGATCCCGCATCGGTGAGGCAGTCTTCCGCGGCCGGCCACGCCTTGCACCATGTGACCATGTTGGTCTTGCGGCAGCTATCCGTAGTTGCGCGCGTCGACGCGTCCTCCACGCAAGCGTTCTGCTCTTGGAAGTGGAGCGCGATGTCCGCCGGGCCGGGGAGCGACACGGCCGGCGCGCATCCGCTCGCGAGAAGGGCGAACGCCGGCAGGGCGAGCCGCGTCTTCGTGGGCAGACTGGGCGTCGGCTCGACGAGAGTCGGGCTCGACTCCGACGTCGAAGGCACGCTGGTGACGGTGATGCTCGGCCCGGGGCCCACGGTCGCCTTCAAGCCGCCGCCTGGGCCCTTGTGGCCCTCGATCTCGTCGAAGGCCATGACGATGAATTTGCCCCACCAGGGCGCCTTGGAAGGGCTCCCCCACATCGCCACGAGGACTCCATCCAAGAAGCCGGTCGACGCGGCCCAGACCAACGTGCTCATGATCACGGTGCCGGCGGGCAGCCCCGCTTGCACGCTCGCGACGGCGTTCACGAAGGCCGTCGCGGCCGCGACCACGACGGGTTGCCAGTCGACCGGCAACGTCACGGGGAAGGCACTCTTGTCGCTCAGCCACGTGCGGACGAGCAGCGAGAGCATCACGAGGCCGGGCATCCAATTGTGCGCCTCAAAGGCCTGCAGGAGAGCGTCAGGGGTCATGCTTTGCTCTCCACTCTACCGGAAACGGCGCCTTATTCGAGGATCGCGAGGAGCTCATCCTCATGGATAATCAGTAGCTCTTGCCCGTCGATCGTCACTTCCGATCCGCCGTATTTGTGGACGAGCACACGGTCACCCACTTTGACTTCAAGGGCGATGAGCTTGCCGTCGGGGAGCATCTTGCCGTGGCCGATCGCGAGCACCACGGCTTCGACGGGCTTCTCTTTGGCGTTCTCGGGAATGAAGATGCCGCCTTTGGACTGCTTCTCGGCCTCGATGCGGCGCACGACGACCTTGCTGTAGAGCGGGCGGATCGTGCGCTTGGGCATCTCCGCAGGCGTGAAGTGGAGGTCAGGGTGCTTCGGAGACTCGGAGCCGTGCGAGGAGGCTTCGTGCATGCGCGCTACCGTAAGAGCAAGCTCTTGCGAGGTCAACCCCTTACGTAGTATTCACTTCGGCGTGACGCGCCTGCATCTTACCGTCCGCAAGCGGGTCGATGCGGAGGGGCTCTACGTCGTGGCCAAACGCATCGGCATTGCGCCCGTGACACTTCGCGCCTTCTTGTTTGGCGCCCCGTGCCGCGCGGGCACCGTCGCGCAAATCAAAGCGGCCATGGAGAAGACGGCATGATGCCCGTACTCGTCCGAAGACGAGGCACGCACGCGCCGCCTGTTTGGCGGGTCGTTTGCCTTTACTGCGCGCGGTCGACGCTCTTGGCCGCGTGGCCCCAACAGGCACGTCGTCGACGCCGGTGCTGCTCGTGCGCCATGAAGGCGCGTCACGCCCGGAGCTAATCGTCGTCGGGCGCTGGCGGAACGGGGGTCCGCAATTTTTCCAAATACTCCGCCAGCTCCGCGTCGAGGCCCGCGCCGCGCTCTTCGACCCCTTCGACAATCGACTCGAGTTTGTTGCGGTAGGCCGTCACGGCCGGATGGTGGCCCGACAGGGAACGCTTCTCGAGCGGCGGCGGCATCGTCGGCTTGGGCGCGGGGATGGAATCGCCGCGCGGCCCGGTCGCCTCGCCCATCGGTCCGGTCGACTCAGGTTCCACGACGTCCTGGCCAAAGCTTTTTCATCTCGTCGAAAATCGCCGCGAGTTTGTCGACCGCGGCGATGTGCTGCTCTTGAAGACGCATGGCGATGTCCGTGAGCGCCTTCGAGTCGGCGATGCGCGCGTCTTTCTCGCGTTGGAGCGCCCGATCCTTGAAGACGTAGCCCG
>DATHQY010000138.1:0-5287 GCA_035482215.1 Polyangiaceae bacterium
CGTCGAGGAAGTCGGGCGACTTGAGGTGCCCGTCGCGCTGGGCCTCGCCCGTGTCGATGCTCGACGAATCGATCGTCACCTTCACGGAAGAACTGGCGACGGCGGCGGGGTCGAGTGTGAGGTCGGCCGACCATTTGGTGAAGGCGCCGCGCACTTTCGCGAACATCATGTGCCGGACGCTGAAGCCGATTTTCGAGTGGGCGGTGTCGATCTTGTACGCGGTCATTCGAAATCCTCCGAGCGAGCGAATCGTTTGGTTCGTGCCGCCGTGCGGCGCGTGTCGCCGTCACCGCGATGCGCGCGGAGCTTACTCGGCGGCGGCCGGCGTGCGCTCTTCGCGATCGAGTCGGACGATACGATTTCCGGCGTCCACATGAACGACACGCGGCTTGTGCGCTGCCGCTTCCGCGGCGTCGAGCCAGCCATAGGCGGCGAGAATCACGAGATCGCCGGGGCGCACGAGGTGCGCGGCGGCGCCGTTGATGCCGACCTCACCGGATCCGCGACGCCCTGGAATGACGTACGTCGAGAGCCTCGCGCCGTTGGTCACGTCATAGATGTCGATCTTCTCGTTCTCGAGAAAACCAGCCGCCTCGACCAGATCGACGTCGATGGTGATCGACCCGACGTAGTCAATGTCTGCGCGCGTGACCGTCGCGCGATGGACCTTCCCCAGCAAAAACTGACGAAGCACGGGAACCTCCGGTCGGGGCCGTAGGGGGTCCCCGCCATGCCGAGAAGATAGGGCTTCGGTCGCCGGGGTCAACGCCCTCGTACGCGCTGCAATATCGCGCAGTTATCCGAGCCTCGAAAAATCCGCCAGCTTCAGCATGGCGCGCGCCCCATGGGCCAGCGTCTCCAGACGTTTGGGGGTCAACGTGTCCTGCGGGTCGTTGACCAGCGTCTCCACGAAAATACGATCGAGCTCCGTCGCGACGCGCTCCATGCTCATGAGCGCGCGCACGACGGCTTGCTCGGTCGCGAGCTCCAGAGTCGCGTCGTTCAGGCCTTGCACGAGCTTCTGGATGGCCGCGTCGTCCTTCTTGGGGCTCGTCGAAAACGCGTCCGGTGCATGGAGATGGGGCTGCGCTTCGCGGCTGATGCCGGCAAGGCGCTTCGCCACGATCTTGGCCTTGTCGAGCCATGGCTCGCGCGCGTCGACGACGCCCTGGAGAGCCCGCGCGCGCGCGAGTGTGGCGACGACGTTGTGCAGCGCCGCTTGGCCCGAGCCGGAGAACACGGCGTCCGCCACTGGATTGCTCGTCGCTGCCGCGACGAGGCCGCGCAGGCGCTCCGTCGCGAACTCGTCGATCTTGGCGACCGTCTCGGCGCGCGAGAGCTCCATCTTGCGTCCGGCGAAGCCGTCGTACGCGAACGCCACGAGGTCGGAGAACACGATCGCCGCGTACCCGCGGTCGAGAATCGTGCGGAGCGACGCGATGCACGCGCGGCGCAAGGCGAACGGATCGGCCGCGCCGGTCGGCGAAAGGCCCACGGCGAAGCAACCGGCGAGCGTGTCGATGCGATCGGCCAGGGCGACCGCGGCGGAGATCGCGTCGCCGGCCACGTCGTCCTGTGCGCCGAGGGGCTTGTAGTGGTCGCGGATCGCATCGGCGATGCTCGCCGGCTCTCCCTTGGCGAGCGCGTAGACGCGGCCCATCGTCCCCTGGAGCTCGGGGAACTCGCCGACCATCAGGGTCACGAGGTCACACTTGCAGAGGCGCGCGGCGCGGGCGACGGCGCCGCGGTCCTCCGCCGAGAGGCCGAGGATCTCCGCGATGCGGTCGGACAGGCGAACGATCCGGTCGACTTTCTCGCGCACGGTGCCGAGCTTGTTGTGAAAGACGATGCCTGCGAGCTTGTCGAGGCGCGCCTCGAGGGGGCCCTTCTGGTCTTCCTGGAAGAAAAAGCGTGCGTCGGCGAGGCGTGCGCGCATCGTGCCGTCGGTCCCCTTGGCGATGAGGTCCGGGCGGTTCGCCGTGTTGACCACCGCGAGGTAATGCGGCAATAGCTTCTCTTCGCTCTCTTGCACGCAGAAGTACTTCTGATGCCCGCGCGCCACCGCGCGAATGACGGCCGCCGGCAATGCGAGCAGCGCAGGGTCGAAGGACCCCGTGATGACGTGCGGCTCTTCGACCAGCGACGCATTCTCGTCGACGAGCGAAGGCTCGGGATCGTGTACGCCGCCGAGCGCGCGCGCCGCGGCCTCCACGCGATTCATCATCGTCGTGACTCGTTCTTTCGGATCGACCAGAACGTGCCGCTGGCGGAGCGCGGCGACGTACGTATCCGGGCTCTCGACGTCGAACAGCGCGGGGGCGAGGAAGCGGTGCCCCCGCGACATCCGGCTGCTGGTCTTGCCCGCGAACGCGAAGCCCACGAGCTCCTGCCCGAAGAGCGCCACGAGCCATTGCACAGGCCGGCCGAAGGTCGCTTCGAGATCCGCCCAGCGCATCGATTTGCGAAACGGGATCTCCGCGCAGACCGTCGCGAGCAGCGGGCCGAGGAGCTCGAGCGCCGGCCGCCCCTTCTCGACGCGCCGTCCGACCAGGTACCGCCCCGGCTTCTGCTTCGTCGCCGCGGCCTTCTCCACGACGAGCAGCTCCTGCACGGAGGTGCCGACTTTCGCCGCGAACGCCTCGGCCGCGCGGGTCGGCTTGCCGTCCTTGAACGCGGCGCCTTCGGGGGGGCCCACGACTTCTTCGTCCAGGTCCATCTGGCGGGTGGCCACGCCGTGCACGAGCAACGAGAGCCGTCGCGGCGTGCCGAGCGCCGTGACGTTCCCGTGGGAGAGGCGGACTTTCGCGAGCTCTTCAGCCGCGATTTTCGGAAGGGCCAGGAGCGCCGCATCGACGAACGAAGACGGCAGTTCCTCGACGCCGATTTCGAGGAGCAACGGGAGGCTTTCGGGCATGGGGGCGCCGGGCATGGGAGCGCCAAGGAGTAGCATGGCCGGCCCCTCCTCGATCCCCCGCTATGCGTTCGAACCGATCGGGTTCGTGCGGTCACCGTTTTCCGAGCGCGCCGAGGCTCCGCGGCAGGCCGCCGCGGCGGCGAATGTGGCGGGCCGGATCGAGCTTCTCGAGGGGCGAGGCTACGAGCACGCGCTCTCCGGGCTCGAGGCGTTCGATCGGCTCTGGGTCCTCTTCGTGTTCCACAAGAACGTCGAGCAAGCGCGGGGCTGGAAGCCGAAGGTGCAGCCGCCGCGCAGCGAGAAGAAACGCGGGCTCTTCGCGACGCGCTCGCCCCACCGACCCAATCCCATTGGGATGAGCGCGGTCGCGCTCGAGCGCGTCGAGGGGCTCGTGATTCATGTGAAGGGACTGGATCTGCTCGACGGGACCCCGGTGCTCGATCTGAAGCCGTACGTCGCGTATGCGGACGCCTTTCCGGAGGCTCGCGCGGGTTGGCTTGCGGTGCCGGATCCGGTTGCGGCGTTCGAAGTGACCTACGAGCCGCTGGCCGTGGCGCAGATGCATTGGCTCGTCGACCATGGGGTCGATCTGCGCGCGGCCATCGAGGCGGTGCTGTCGCTCGGACCCGAGCCGCACCCATACCGGCGCATTCGCAAGCACGGCGACGGCATGCGCCTCGCGGTCAAAGAGTGGCGCGTGGACTTCGCCGCAGAGGCGGGTGCGCGGGAGGTCCGCGTACGTAGAATCGCGACCGGATACCGAGCGAAGGAGCTGGCGACCGAGCCGGGACTCGATGTGCATAGAGCCTTCGCGGCACAGTGGGGGTAGCGGTTAGTCCCCGAACAAGTCCAGCGTGCGGCGATCGGCCGAAGCGCGGCGCGCACGTGAGTATCCCCAT
Source organism: Polyangiaceae bacterium (assembly GCA_035482215.1). GTDB lineage: Bacteria > Myxococcota_A > Polyangia > Polyangiales > Polyangiaceae > Palsa-1150. The sequence continues at coordinate 3,814 of DATHQY010000138.1, forward strand.
TGCCGGAGGGCCTGGATCTTCTCTTCGTAGAGCGTCGCCAGCGGAATGAGCTCGTGTGCCGCCTCGCGCAGGTGCGCGGCGGCGAGCTCGCTGTCGTCGGCGAAGGCACGAAAGAGCCCGCCCTTCACCATTTGTTCGATCTCCGCTCCGGACCAGTGCTCGAGGTCCCGGGCGATCTCGACGACCGGATAGTGGTCCGGATCGCGGCCGACGCGGCGCAGGTGCACGGCGAGAATTTGTGCGCGCTCGGCGGGCGAGGGGAGGTCGACGAAGAACACTTCGTCGAAGCGGCCGCGGCGCGCGAGCTCGGGGGGCAGATGCTCGACTTCGTTCGCCGTCGCGGCCACGAACACCGGCGCGCGGCGTTCCTGGAGCCACGTGAGGAACGACCCGAAGACGCGCGCGTGGCGTGCGTCGGCGCCGCCGGAGCCGAGGCCTTTCTCGATCTCGTCGACCCACAGGACCACCGGCGCGATCGCTTCGACCGCGCGCACGGCTTCGGCGATTGCGTGCTCCGCGGAAGGCGCCGCGAAGACTTCGGCGAAATCGAGGCGTACGAGGGGCAGCGACAGGACCCGCGCGGTGGCCTTGCTCACGAGCGACTTGCCGCAGCCTTGCACGCCGCTCACGAGCATGCCGCGCGGCTCCGCGAGTCCGAACGCGCGCGCTTGCGGATCGAACGCGAGCACACGCGAGGAGAGCCACGCTTTCAGCACGTCGAGCCCGCCGACTTCGTCGAGCGCCACGTCGGCATCGACGAGATCGAGGCACGAGCTGCGGCGGAGCGCGCCGCGCTTCTCCGCGACGATGCGCGCGAGAGCCTCCTCGGCGTTCCTGCCGGCGCGTCCGAGGGCGATCGCGCGCCGCGCTTCGTCGAGGGTAAGGCCGAGGAGCGCGCGGACGAAGGGCTCCGGCGTCGCCGACAGCGCGGCGAGCTCGCGCGCGAGGTCCCGCGCGAGCGCATTGGCGTCGGGCAGCGGGAGAGGCAAAACGCGAACGTCGCGATCGAGGTCGATCGGAATCGTGGCGACCGGCATCAAGAGCACGAGCGGAAAGCGATGAGACGCTTCGGCCCAATCACGAAGCGCCCGCACGACGCGCGCATCGCCCAGCCAGGGATGCAGATCGCACAAGACGCGGCACGTCGTATCGTCCTTCGCGGCATGATCGATCGCCGCCAACGCGTCCTTCGCGCCGGGGTTGTCGGGGAAACCGCGGCTCGCCGTCCATTCGACGACGCGAGCGCCTTTGAACGCCTCGGCAAGCAGCGCCCGCGCGCGGCGCTCTTCGTGCGTGACCACACACAGAATCGGAACTCTGGCCGCGGCGAAGCCGCGTACGTCCGTCACGAAGGCATCGGTCACGAAGCGAGCGTAACACCGGCCCCGGTCCCTCCGGGAGAAGCTGTCGCGACGGACTCCGAATGCTCCGTCGGTGCCGAACGAGCCGCCTTCCTCGCGCAGCCATGGACATG
>DATHQY010000139.1:0-3740 GCA_035482215.1 Polyangiaceae bacterium
ACGTACGTCCCCGACCCCGCGGAGCGCTCGCGCGCCTTCGCCGCGGTCGAGAACATCCCGTCGATACGTACGAAGGCCGAGTTTTGCCTGCGCTGGATCGATTCGATCCAGAGCCTCGAACGCCTCGAGACGCGGGCCGACCGGCGGCAGCTGCTGCTCAACCTCATCTGCTTCGCGGCCTGCATCGAGGGACTCTTCTTCTTCGGAGCGTTCGCCTATGTGTACTTCCTCCGGTCGCGCGGGCTCCTCCACGGCCTGGCGGCGGGGACGAACTGGGTCTTCCGCGACGAGAGCGCGCACATGGCGTTTGCGTTCGAAGTCGTGGACACCGTACGTCGCGAAGAGCCCGACCTCTTCGACGACGAGCTCACGGCGGCGGTCTACGCCATGGTCGACGAGGCCATCGCGTGCGAGACGCTCTTCGCCGAAGATCTCCTCGGGGGCGGCATCGCCGGGTTGTCGGCCGAGAACGTCCGCGGCTACCTCGAGTTCTGCGCCGACCAGCGACTCACGACGCTCGGACTCCCCAGGCGCTACAACACGAAGAACCCGCTCTCGTTCATGGACCTCCAGGACGTCCAGGAGGTCACCAACTTCTTCGAACGGCGGGTCTCGGCGTACCAGGTCGGCGTGGTGGGCGAGGTGGTCTTCGACGCGTCGTTCTGAAATCGGCTCTTCTACGTCGACAAGTCCGGCCTTCACACGCGTGAAGCCTCGCCTGCAGATGTCACGAGGTCACCCTGCTGACTCGTGACGGCCGGGCTTCACGCGTGTGCGGTGCGACCTGATGGCGTGTGAATACGCGCCTTCACGAGTCACAAGGTGCATGGGGTGTCTTCAAGAGACGCCCCTGCTGGCATGCGAAGATCGATCTCGTGCCCTTGATGCTGACGCCGCTCGGAAAGTGATCCACTTGGCCGGCCGGAAATTGACCCACCCGGCAGGTTGATTCCTACGCCTTGCGGCCCGTCTTCGGCAAGGTGCCGGGCGAGCCGTTGTTGTCCTCTGGCTTCTCTTCGATGCCTCCCTTCTTTCGCATCCGGTAGCTCTTGCCCTTGGTGGCGATCACCGTGGCGTGGTGCGCGAGGCGATCGAGCAGCGCAGTGGTGAGCTTCTCGTCGCCGCCGAAGACTTTGACCCACTCGGCGAAGGCGAGATTGGTGGTCACGATGACGCTTCGTCGCTCGTAGCGCTCGGTGAGCAGATTGAAGAGCAGCTCACCGCCGGCGCGGTCGAAGGGGACGAAGCCAAGCTCGTCGAGCACGAGAAGATCGACCTTCTGGAGTCGTCGCTGCAGGCGTCCGAGCTCTCGAGCGTCGCGCGCCTCGAGCAGCGATCGGACGATGTCGGCGGCGCGGGTGAAGAGGACGCGTCGTCGTTGACGAGCGGCTTCGACGCCGAGCGCGATCGCCAGGTGCGTCTTGCCGGTGCCGATGGGCCCCGCGAAGATGATGTTGTCAGCGCGGCCGATCCATTCTCCGCGCGCGAGCTCGGCGATCTGCGTGGCGCTGATCGCACCATCGGTCGCCGCAAAGTCGAAGGTGTCGAGCGTCTTCATCTCCGGGAAGTGCGCCTCGCGCAGACGGTGACGCACGGCGGAGTCGCGACGCGAGGTCTGCTCGGCGGAGAGCACCTCGTGGAGAAATTCTTCGTAGCCCCAATGCTCCTCGCATGCTTGGCGAGCGAGCGACTCGAGGACGCGCACGACGCCCGGCATCTTGAGCGACCGGGCCTGCGCGACAACGAGATCCTTGGCGACGACAGCCCGGCTCATTTGTCACCTCGGCCGAGCAGCGCATCGTAGTCGGCGGCGCATCCCGATTCGATCTGCAGGGTGCGCAGGTGGACCGGGACCGAATCATCCGCCGCGTGCACGGCCGCCACCGGCACCGGCGCGAGCGCCAGGAGCAGGGACTCGTTTCCTTTGAGCGCCGATGCGAGCGTCGCGGCGACGGAATCGATGCCGCGGGTTTCGACGTACGAGAGCACCTTCGCGAAGATGCGCGCCCCCTGTTTGGGCCCGTGCGCATCGACGAGCGATCTCCACGCGTCGACGAAGCTCGGGCCCAGGTCCCGCGTGAGCTCTGCGGCGACCTGCCGTACGGCCTGAGGCTTCTTGGCCAGCTCACGGACGTAGTGGCGGTAGTCGATGGATCGCTCACCGAATCGTTTGCGTGCATGATGCACAGTGCGATCGGGGCCCACGATATCGACGTCGTCGGCGCCGACGTGTGCGGTGACATCGAGACCCGCCCACTCGCAGGGTACCGAGTACACCCCACCTTCGACGCAGACGAGCGAGCGCTGCGAGACGCTCGGCGCATGCGTTCGGCGGGCGTCGAAGGGTGCGCCGGGAAGAGGCAAAGATTGCCCTCGCTCGGCGGCGAAGCGCGTCGCGTCGTGCTCGGCATCGAGCCGTGCAAGGAGTGCGGAGCGCATGACTCCAAGATCGTCGCCGCGAGGAATCGGCACCAGGTGCTGCCAGCGGATCGCCTTGCCGCGCGACTCGACGCCGCCCTTGTCGTGGCCAGTCCGAGGACGGCAGAAGCAGGCCTCGAAGAGGTAGTGCGACGACAACGCCTCGAAGCGCGCAGCGAGCAGCCGCTCCGAGCCGACGAGCGTCTTGGCCACGGCCGCCTTGAGGTTGTCGTACGCGATGCGTTGCGGGACGCACCCGAAGTGCGCGAAGGCCCGCACGTGCCCGTCCAGGAAGCTGGTCTGATCCTGACGGGTGTACAGCCAGGCGAAATCGCGCCCCGAGTGCATCAGGCGCATCACGAACATCCAGACCTTGACCATCGCGCCCGCGAGCTCGACGAGCACCTCGAAGAAGTCGACCTCCGCCAGATCGCCCGCCGGATAGACCAAGGGCACGAACACCTCGCGGCGCCTGCGCTTCCACTCGGCGACGGCTTCCTTGACCGTCGTGACGCCGATCGTGAACCCCTCGGCCAAGAGCATCCGGTGCAGCCGAGCGGCCGTCAGCCGCTGCTTTCCGCCGGTCCATTGCGGTGACTCGGCCAGCAGCGCCTCCAGCCGGGCCCTGGCCTTCTCCCAGACCGGCCGACCGCGCGGGAGCCGCTCTACCCGCGTCGGCGCCGCCTGCGACAGGTACCGCTGCACCGTGTTGCGCGAGACGCCCATTTCCCGGGCTACACGCCGCGCCGACAGGCCTTCCACCAGCACTTTGTGCCGGATTACGTGAACTTGATCCATCCGCAGCATCCTCCTCGCGGGCGTACCCGCGTCGTGGGTGCCGGGTGGATCAGTTTCTGAGCGGCGTTTGGATCACTTTCCGGGCGGCGTGATCACGATCCGTGTCACGCGGAAGCGGCACCTTCCTACGAAGATCTCCGTCCCGTCGGATACGGTCTCCGGCGAACCAGCCGTGCTCGCGGGCTGTGCCGGACCCCCACCTCTAACGATCCAGGTCCCGTTGTCCGAGCCGCAGTCGTGGATGACGACTTCGCCATCTCGCAGCCATACACGGCAATGCCCGAACGGTCCGGACGAAACGGTCGGATCCTTCAACGCAACGACGCGTGCACTGGTCGAACGTTGCGACGGACGTACTTGCCCGACCAACACAAGGCCTTCGGGCGCAATCGAGAGGCGCGCGCCCGGTTGTAGCGCAGCCAGCGGGAGAGAACCTAGAAGTCCCGGGCTTGTTGGCTTTTGTGGGCCAAGTTGTCTCGGAGGACGTGCCTGCGTGGACGGTCCGCTGCTGGGGGACCCCGTCA
>DATHQY010000140.1:0-2863 GCA_035482215.1 Polyangiaceae bacterium
CGAGCTCCGCGCAGAGTGACGTCGACAGCCTCCACACCGACTCGCTCGTGTCGACGATCGGCTTCGGGGTTGGCGTCATCGCGGTCGGATTGGGGACGTACTTTCTCTTGAGCGCGCACGACGAGGCGCCCAGTACGACAGCGCTCGTCGTACGCCCATGGCTCGGGCCCACGTCGGCGGGCATCGCAGGGAGCTTTCGATGAAGCAACGTTCGCCAGGCTTGCGAATCGTCGGACCGCTCGTCGTTCTTCTCGCGTACCCAGGTTGCATGCTGCTCGTCAGCGACGGCGACTACAAGGTCGACCCGGGCGCGTTCGCCGATGGCGGCGCGACGGGCACCTCCGGCGCCACCGGCGTCGGCGGGGCCTCGGGGACGGCGAGCGGCACGCACGCTCCCGAGGGCGGCTCGGGCGTGAGCGGAATGGGCGGAGCCGCAGGCAACTCCGGCGGAGCCAGCGCGGGAACGACCGGAGCCACGGGAACGACGACCGGGGCGAGCGGCTCCGCCGGCACGACCGGCACGACCGGCACGGGCGGGGGCGGGATGACCGGGACAACCGGGACGGCCGGCACGACTGGCACCACCGGAACGACCGGGACGAGCGGAATGACGGGAACGTCGATGCCCGCGGATGCCGGAGCGGATCAATCGGCCCCCGATGCGGGACATGACGCCGGAGTCGACGCAGGGCAAGACGCCGGCTCCGATTCGGGTACGAACGCGTGCGCACCGCAGGCGAACGACACGGCTTGCGACACATGCCAGAGGACCTCCTGCTGCGCGCCGCTGGCCGCGTGCGGAGCGGACTGCCTGAGCATCTTCAACTGCGTGTCCAACTGCGTCTCGACCACCTCGGAAGCCCCGTGCGACTGCCTGGAGCAATACCCCAATGGGGTGGCCGAGTTCGTCGCGCTCAGTACCTGCCTCAACACGGACTGCGACGACCCCTGCGACGTCGTCAACGACAACGGGGATCCGTGCGCCGTCAGCGACGAGTGCGCACAAGGCACCTGCGGCTCCGTCGCCGCGCACGCGCCCAGCAACTCGTGCACGGACGACGGGTGCCAATTCGATTCCGACTGCGAGAGCTTCGTCACGAACTCCGGAAACGACATGTTCGGTGAGACCGTCTCCTGCATCCAGGACGGACGGACCACCACGTGCTTTCCCGGCTGCCAGTCGGACACGGACTGCGCGCCTTACCCCGGCACGAGCTGCCAGGCGGCCACGTCGGTCGACAGCGTGGACGTGATGGTCTGCGAACTCCCCTGAATTGCTCTACAACGGGGGGACTCGAATGCGGCTTGAACTCGCGTGGGGCGCCGTGTGCGCTGGGCTCGCCTCCCTCCTTCTGACCCGGACCGCGGACGCGGACCCTCTCTTTTCGAGCGCCGAGCACGTCGTCGCGCCCGGACGCAGCGTCGCTTCGGAGGATACCGCCGAGAGCGTCGTCCTGAACCCCGCGAACCTCGCGTGGCTGCCCGCGCCCGAGCTGCGGTGGACGTGGATCGATTGCCCGGGCGACGCCGAGAAAGTCGGCTGCGGCCACGCGTGGGAAGCCGGAACGCCGATCGGCTTCGGTTTCTCCACGGCTCTTCGTCTCGACCTCGTCCAGCCACCGTGGGGCGGCCCGCTGACCGAAGGCGTCCCGGCCCCGTACCGCGGCAGCGAATACTTTTGGTTCACCTGGGGCCTCGCCGCCAAGCTCGGCGATCGCGCGTCGTTCGGCCTCTCGCTCGAGCGGTCGTATTCGCGCACGGACCCCCTCGACGGCCTCTTCGGCGTCACAGCGGCGCTGTCGTGGCGACCCAATACGCACTTCGGCTTCGCCGCGGTGGCGCACGATTTCAACCGCCCGAGCCCCACACCCCCGCTCGGCTCGTCGCTGCCCGTTCTCGACGGCCGCTACACACTGGCGATGGCCTTCCGCCCGACGGGCCGGCGCAACTTCGACGTCGGCCTCGAAGTCCAATACTGGCAGGGCATCGACGAGTGGACGCCGCGGGGGACGCTCGGCTTCGACGTCCCCGGCTTCGGACGCGCGTACGCGAGCGTCGAGGCGGCGCACCTGTCCAACGACCACGAGCGCGGCGTGGTCGGGTCCGCAGGGCTCGAGCTTCACTTCCTCGGATTGAGCGCGGGTGGCGGAGCGGTCTTCGGCAACGGCCTCGGGAGCGGCGATCCGGTTCTCGGATACGTCACCGCGTCCATCGCCGGCTACACCCAGCCGGGCATCCCGCGCCCCGCCCACGCTGTGTGGATCCGCATCGAGAAGACGCCCTCGACGCGCGGCCACGTGGGTCTCTTGCGCAAGCTCTGGCACCTCGCGAACGAGCACGACATCGACGCGGTGACGCTCGTCGTCCGCGCGCCGCCGGCGAGTTCGTTCGCCCACGCCGAGGAGATCGCCGACGCGATCCGGCTCCTCCGCGCGCGGGGCAAGAAAGTGCTCTGCTCGTGGGAAGACGCCGGTTCGAAGGCCCTCTACGCGTGCGCGAGCGCGGACCGCATCGTGGTCGAGCCGGGCGGCGGCCTGCGGTACGCCGGCCTGTCCTCGGAGTACATCTATCTCAAAGGGCTGCTCGACAAGATCGGCGTGGAGGGCGCCTTCATTCGGATCGGCCCGCACAAGAGCGCTCCCGAGCAGTTCACGAACGAGCACGCCGGGCCCGTCGCGAACGACGACCACATCGATTTGCTCCGCCAGCAAGAGGCCGTCTTCGTGCGCAATCTCTCGCTCTACCGGCACATGAGCGAGGACCGCGTTCGCGAAGCCACCGCGAAGGGGCCGTTCATCGCGTCCGAGGCGCGAGAGGCGGGCTTCGTCGACGGGCTCGCCTACGATGACGAGCTCGAACGGGC